>NZ_JANSJD010000003.1:0-160741 GCF_047462395.1 Synechococcus sp. H55.7 | reverse complement strand
ATAAACACGAATCTGTCGCGCTTGAGCCAGTCATCGACGATGTCGAACCATCCTCGCTCCTGGCGTACGCGCCCTACTGCGATGGTCATAGGACGATCTTCTCCAGAAAAAAGACAACCGATGAAACCAATAAAGTGCAATGCAGCAGCGCTCACAGTATTTCTGAGCGGCACTGTCCTTCTATCTTACGAAAAATTAATAAATTGCAACACCTTCTCAGGATAAGGCTCTGCCCCGGCTTGGCCGGCATAGGGATCCCTTGTGTTTTAGGATGGGGAGGGTTTTGGCCGAGGGAACTGGGCCGGGAGCCGTCCGCCTCAGCAAGACAAAGGTCATCGCGATAGGGAGGGCATTGTGGTGCAAGCCAGGATTTTGTTTGCAGCGGCGGAGGCAGCACCCCTGGCAAAGGTGGGGGGCATGGCGGATGTGGTGGGATCCCTGCCCGTCGTTTTGCGCAAGCTGGGGCAGGATGTGCGCATCATCATGCCCCTGTACGGGTTTCTCTGGGACAAGTTCGGCCCGGAACCGGAGCAATATCCCCGCTCCAAGGATCCCATCTGGTCCAAACAGGTCATGGGCCAGGTGGCCGATATTTACGAAAGCGTTTTGCCCGGCACCGATGTGCCCCTCTACCTGGTCAGCCACTATTGTTTTGCCCCCCACCGCATTTACTACGGCGAGGACGAGTTCTGGCGCTTTACTTTTTTTGCCAACGCCGTGGCCGAATTTGCCTGGACCTACTACCCTTGGAAACCCAACATCATCCACTGCCACGACTGGCACACCGGCATGATCCCGGCCTGGATGCACCAGGCTCCTGACATCGGCACCGTCTTTACCATCCACAACCTGGCCTATCAAGGGCCTTGGCGTTGGCAACTGGAACGCATGACCTGGCTGCCCTGGTATTTTTCCGCCCACAACACCATGGCTGCCGGGATCCTCTATGCCGACCAGGTGAATACGGTTTCGCCCACCTATGCGATGGAGATCCGCACCCCTCTGCATGGAGAGGGCCTACAGGATCTGCTGGCCTGGAAAGGGGAGCGCCTGCGGGGGATCCTGAATGGGATCGACACCGAGCAGTTCGATCCCCGCACCGATCCCGCTCTCGAGGCCAACTTCAGCGTTGATGATCTGAGCGGTCGGGCGGTGAACAAAGCTGCGTTACAGGCCCGCCTGGGCTTGACCGTCAACCCCGACGTATTCCTGCTGGGCATGGTGGCCCGTTTGGTGGAACAGAAAGGGATCGACTTGCTCATCCAAACCCTGGATCGCTTTTTGGCCTATAGCGATTCACAATTTGTCTTGCTGGGCAGCGGCGAAGCCTACTACGAGGGGCGGATCCGGGAGATGGCCGAGCGGCACCCGGGCAGAATGGCCTATCAACAGGGTTACCAGCCGCAACTGGCCCAGTTGATCTACGGAGGAGCCGACGCCTTTTTGATGCCCAGCCGCTTTGAACCCTGTGGCATCAGCCAGATGATCGCCATGCGTTATGGGTGTGTACCCATCGTCCGCCGTACGGGGGGGCTGGTGGATACCGTCAGCCATCATATTCCCAGCAAGGGAACCGGCACCGGCTACTGCTTTGATCGCTACGAAGCCCTGGACTTCTACACCTGCTTGGCGCGGGCTTGGGAGGCTTTCCAGCACAAAGACACCTGGCAGGCGCTGCAAAAGCGGGGCATGGCCACCGATTTCAGTTGGCATCGCTCGGCGCTGGAATACCTGCGCATGTACGAGCTGATTATGAACTTGCCGCTGAGGCCGGAAAAGACCTCCTCTCAGGCTCAACCCGCCCCATCCCTGCCCAGTTCCACTCCCGCCAAGGCTGCGCAGCCACCTCCTCGGCAACCCCTGGCTGAGGGGATCCCTGAGCTGCAGCAGAGCCACGCAGAGTGAGGTAGAGTGGAACGGGTCAACGAGGTTTTGAGGGTTACCTGCCAATGTTCGGACGACGTCCCGCTGTTGTCGGCCAAAGTCGGCGCCAAGAGGCCGCTGCCCAGGGGCTCAACCTTCTGCGCCGTTCTTGGGCGCGGCTGGCTTTCGGCTTGTTGCTCGGCCTTGTCCTGGGCGCGGGCTCGAGTCTCTGGGCCACGGCTCAAGAGCTGCCCGCCGGACAGCAGCTCGTTCCCAACCCGCAGCAGTTTCGCGCTCTCGAGCAACCCAGCAATGCCCTCAGTGTGTTGCGAGCTGAACAATTGGCCGCCGAAGCCGATGCCGCCATCCAAGCGCAAAACTACGACCAGGCCATCCAGCTTCTGCAACAGGTGTTCGACGCCTACAACCAGCGCTCCAACTACCACCAAGATCTCTCCCGTGCCTTCGCCGGGATCCAAAACCGCATCTCCGAAGAGCAGCGGGAGCTGGCCCGCGTTGCTGCCCAGGCTCGGGATCAGGCTGCCTACGATTTGGCCGTGGTCTATCGGGCTGCCGGACGTCCTGAGGAGGCCGTGGGCTGGTTGATCCAGGTCATCAAGAGCCAGACTCCAACCCGGGAGCTGGGCACCCAGGCCTACCAGCAGCTTCTGGAAATTGGCTTTGTCAGCACTCCCTTCCCCTAGCGCTGCTCTTCCAGCTTGCGATAGAAAGCCAGCGCCGTTTGCCCATAGGCCCGCTGGTCAAAGCGCAGCAGGGATCCCATCTGGTCGGGTAGCTCCTGGCCGCTGCGATGCTCGACGATCAAAGTTCCGCCTGGCTTGAGCAAGGGCGGGATCAGCGGCAGCAGGGGGGCGTACAGACCCGCCGCGTAGGGGGGAGCAAAGTAGACGTAATCAAAGGGATCCAAACCCAGCCCTCGGCTGAGCAGCTTGCGGGCATCTCCCTGGATCACCTGAAAAGCTTGCCCCGGCTGGGCCACCTTGGTCCAGTTGGCCTGGATAAGGCGACAGGCAGAAGCAGCAATTTCGATCCCGGCCACAAAAGCCGCCCCCTGGCACAGGGCCTCTGCCCCCACCGTACCGGCCCCACAGCAGAGATCCAGCCAGCGACAGCCTTCCACCTGCCCTCGCAAGATGTTGAACAAGGCTTGCCTCACCCGGCCAGGGGTGGGTCGAGTACCCAGGCCGGCAGGGGTCTGCAGCGCTCGTTTGCCGCTGATGCGCAAGCCCATAGGCATCTATCAAGGGGTAGGTGTGGCAGGCAACTGGCCGGTCAACCCGCTGCGCTGGGCGGCGCGATCCCGTTCCATCTGGATTTGCGACACCAAAGCTTCAGGCAACTGGGCAGAAGCCTGCAGAGCTTGATCGAAAAGGGGGACAGCCTCCTGGTCTTGACCCTTGGCAACCAAAATTTGCGCCTTGAGGTAGTAGAGCTCCGGGTTGTTGCAGGAAGCAGCAATGGCCCGATCCACCGCCTCCAAGGCCTCGTCAAAGCGCTGCATATCCCGATAGGCCAGAGCTTGGCCGCGGTAGGACAAATACTCAGGCGCCGCCAGGCGAAATTGATCCAACGCCTTCTCCCGGTAGGTCAGCAGCAAATCCATATAGCCGTTGAGAAGATTCAACTCAGGGTCGCTGCTGTCCACAGCCTGGGCGGCCCGGATGGACGCAAACAATTGGTTGAGGGTGGGCAATGCCTTGGGCAAGCCGAGCACCACCCCCTCCCGCACCACGATGTTGGCCGCCTCCAACCCATAGCCCACCCCCTCATACAGGTTGCCGCGCAAGGGATCCGTCTTTTTCATCTCGGCGGCCACCTGGCGGGTTTGGGTGGCCAACTGGGCAAAAGCATCCAGATCCCCCTCTTGGTAGGCCAGCGCCGCCAGCAAGGCATAGACCATCGGCTCTGCGGGAGAGGACTTCTTGGCTATTTCCAGCTTCTCTCGGCTCTGGCTGTAGCGGCCCGCGCAGAAGAACTCCTCAAACGCCGCAGCCACTTCCGGGCTGATGGGGCGGGCATTGGCCCCGCTGCGAAACGGATCCTGGGCCCAAACCGGCAAGGCGGATCCCCATACCCAGCACAGGATCCCCACCAGCTTGGCCCCTCTGCTGAACTTGTCGCTTCTCATCCTCTGTGCCTCAACACCCACTGGGACCGGTCTAGCGAATCGGCGCGTGCTTGACCTGCTCTTCAGCGCAGCAGTTGCGCAATCGCAGCAATGGCCGCATCCTGAACCAACTCGTTGGGCTCGTAGGCCAGCAGATCGTGTAAGGGATCCAGAGCGCGCGGATCCCCAATTTGGCCGAGGGCGCGGGCTGCTGCCTCCCGCACCACCGGTTCTCCATCCGCAAGCTTGGTCAGCAAAGCCGGCACCGCCTCAACCGCCCGCATTTGCCCCAGCTGGTAGATGGTTTGCAGTTGGGCCTCCAGGGGAGTTGCTGCAACCGTGGGAGCCGAGCTATACACAGAGATACCTGAAGAGCTGCCATAGGAGTAGCCGCTGCCCGCCATCGAGATGGCCGAGAGAGCCTGCAGCGCCTCTAGGGCACGATATCGCTCTGTCTCGCTCATCTGAGGCAGTTGGGCCACCAGATCATCAAAAGCTCGCTGTACAGGATCGGCAGCCTGGTGGGCAATGCGGGTTAAGTGGCGGTCAGCCTGTACCTGCTGCCAAGACTGAAACGCTGCCAGACCTGCCACCACCAAAGCCGCATCGGCCAAAACAGCCAGCAGCGCCATTCCCCCCCAGATCTTGCTGCGACGGCTGAGCTTTCGCATCTGCTTATCCACGTAGCTAAAGGCCTGGTGCTGCCGTTCCCAGAAGTCGGGGGCCACCTGCAGAGTTTGGGCACTCAGATCGGGAGACAGAAGGTTTTCCTCGCGGGCTACCTCCAAGCTTTGTAGCCTTTGGTTCAAGCGAGAAAATTGTTTCGTCCAGAGCCAAGTAAACATCAAGTCACACCCTCCCTCCAAGCTTGCCCATAGCGGCTGGTGCTGTCACTCGGTGTCAGGCAAAGTTTGCCGACCCTTCCCTGCCATAAAGGTGAACTTATGCGCCAGGATAGCAAAAGCACCGGCTCCCCACCACCCAGTCTTTAACTTGAACTTGGGGTTGCAGGATGTCACTCATTGTAGACAGGCCGGCGAAGGGTGCCGACCGCGTCAGCGGGACGGAGTCCTTGGGGTTGACCGTACTTGCGTGAGTGCTAAGCACCACTTCGCGACCGAGGGAAGCCGCAGTCTTCCCTTCTCTTTTGAGCAACAAGGGGAGTGAGGACTTGACGAGCTTGGGGGGGAACAAGCCCAAAGGCTACGGGCTACTATGCCTCATAGTTTGGCCGGAGCACTCTGGGGTTTACAGGCATCACGATGTCTGAGTTCCCCAAAGGTCTGTAGATTACAAGGACAAGCCCAGCTTGACTCCAAGCAGGGCATGGACCAGTAGCACACACAGGATGAAGCTGCCCACATAGGCATGGGTGGTGCGCAGGGCCTCGCGGTTGCCCCCAAAGCCGCTGAGAGACAAAGCGCCATTGGCCGCCAACAACAGCAACACCAGGGATCCCGTCCAAAAATGGGGGCTGCTCAGCAGGGGCTGGCCCTGCATGACCAAGGAGAGAAGGCCGCCGGTGTAGCCCAAGGCAATGAAGGTGGCCATCCAGGGAGCCAATTTGCGGTGATCCAAGAGCGGCTTTTGGGCCGATTCCGGCAGGGATCCCTCTGGCGTTGTGGAGGCGGCTGCCAGGCGCAAGACCCGCCCCCGCCAACCGGTCAGGCCGACGAAGCTGCCCATGACCACCACCACAATGCCCATCATCAGAGGATGTCCCCATTGCACAATGGGCTGGGGCAGGTTGAAGCCGGCAAAAAACTGGGCCACCGGCTGCAAGGCAGCCGTCAACTCATCCGAAGTTGCCGACAGATCGGGCAGAGCCACACTCAGCATAGGGATCCCTCCACCTTTGGGACAACTACAACTTTTTAACCAGTCTCCTTAACAAATCTACAACAAACCCACCTTCGATGACAGATGCCGGTGGAAAGCTTCAGGGGATGCAGCCGCAACGGTAAAATATCTAGCGGTGAAGCCGTGGTCGGCCACAGATCTTCGGCTACCGCCTGCTAACGAGCAAAACGGAGTTATTCACATGGCCAAGTTGTTGTTGGGGGATCAATCCTTTGAAGTCGAGCTGCTGACGGATGTGCCCACCAATTGGCCTGGAATTAAAGTCATGTCCAAGGGAGCTAAGCTGGATATCCCGGCGGGAACAGTGGTGAGGGTGGAGTCAGAAGATGACCATGTAACCGGCTCCTACAAGGTGGTTTATCGTTTGGCTCCCGCCTATCCCCGCAGTTGGCGGCTGCTTTTGGAGCGGGAGAGCGCGGCTCCTGCACCTCAGGCGGAAGCGGCCCCAGCCGCTCAGGTCGCCCCCTCGGCGGCCTCGTCCCTACCCAACAGCGACAAGATTTTCACCCTCAAAGTGTCCGGTTTGGTGGGAGGGGGCGTGCGCAAGAGCGTTGTCGAGTACAAAGTGCCCTTCAGCCGCCTTTCTCAAGAAGTGAAGCGCATCACCCAAAGGGGGGGCAAGATCGTCAGCATTACAGAGTCCAATCTGTTGAGCAACCTGGAGTAGGGCCCAGCTCCCCCTCTGGGGTCTGTCTCCAAGGCTGCCGATCCAGGCCCCTTCAGCCCAAGCCGCTTTGACGGGCGCTCCCTGCTGTTTTTCCGGCGGCGATTGCATGGGTATCCCCAATCGGAAGAGAGGGGTGGTAGTCTGGCGTTGGTTTTGCCCTTGTCTGGGGGTAGGCTTTGGGTGGGAAAAGGCATTCCAGCAAGGGCTCAACTCTTGCGCTTGAGCGCCGATAACACCATCGGGAGTGGGGAGGAGGTCATGACGTCTCGGCAGCATCCGACGCGCTTGGGAGGGTCGATACCCCAAGGCAATTCAGGCTCCAGATCGACAAGGGGATCCCAGCCGTACTCCTCGCCCACTCCAAGACAAAGCCTTTCCGATTCCTCTCGGCATGCGCCGGCAAAGGCTCGACCTAGGGTGCTCCCCTTTCTAAACTTGCTGGTGATCCTGCTGGGATTTGGGACCGGCGCCCTGGTGGCCTGGGCAACCGCTCATCCCAACTGGGCCAGCCGCCTGCCGGCGCTCTTGCCGCCTCTGGCCGAGATCCCTGCCCCCCGCGCCCAGGCCAAGGCAGCCCAACAGCGCCCGTCCCTCCCCCAAGAGCCGCAACTGCAGCGGGATCCTTTTGCGTTGGATCCCTTGGCCAGCCTCTCCTACGTGCCCGCCATCATGTATCACGATGTGGTGGCTGGCCGCAAAGAGGTCTGGTTTGACACCACAGCGGCGGAGCTGCGGCAGCACTTTGAGGCCATCAAGCAGGCGGGGCTGACCCCCATCCACATCGACCAACTCTACAAACACCTGCGGGACGGGGATCCCTTACCGGAAAAAGCCATCCTGCTCACCTTCGACGACGCTTACCTGGGCCTGTACGAGAACGCCTACCCGCTGCTGAAGGAGTACAACTACCCTGCCACCTATTTTGTGCAGACCGGCTTTGTCGGCGTGCCCACCAGCAAAGACCACTTCACCTGGGATCAGATGCGGGAGATGGATGCCAGCGGGCTGATTGACTTTGCCGCCCACACCGTCAACCATCCCCCCGACCTGCGGCTGCTGGACGATGCCCGCCTGCGGCGAGAGGTGTTGGACTGCAAGACCAAGCTGGAGCAGGAGCTGGGCCACCCCATCCACTACTTCGCCTATCCGGAAGGCAATCGGGACGAGCGGGTGAAGCAATACCTGGCGGAGGCGGGTTACTGGATGGCCTTCACGATGGATCCCGGCTTTACGGGACAGTCGCCCAACTTGCTGGAGGTGCGCCGCTTTAACCAGTTTCGCCTCACCGAGGCCATTATCGGCGCCCGCACCTTCACCCTTGGCCGCAGCCCCGACTACTGGCTGGATGGGACGCAACCCTTGACCCTGACCGATGAGGTGATCGACAGGGTGCGGGTGCTAACCATCCGCGGCGGACGGGCAGCTACAGTGCACGCGGAGCGGCGCTACGAGGTAAGAACCCTAGTCCAGCGCTACCAGGCCGATGCCGGCATTAACGGCAGCTTCTTCTCCATCCCTTGGATTAACTCGGCCAGCAACGTCATGGTGGGGCCAGTGATGGCCGCCAACCACAAGACTTTCATCCCCGGTCGCCCCGAAGACGACAAGGTGGTGCGCGGTCGTCCCCTGGTGCTGCTGGGCAGGGATCGGCTGCGCTTTGTACCCTTTGATCCCGACACCATGACCCAGCTCGACAACCTTCGCCAGCTCATGCCGGATGTCACGGATCTGTTTGTGGCGGGCTTGTGGCTGGTTAAGGATGGCCGCGCCCTCTCTCCGAGGGAGATCGACTCGTTTCGCCTCTCCAGCGCCGCCGAGTTTCGCCCCCGCGCCTTTTTTGGCGTAGACAACCAGGATCAGGTGGTGATCGGGGTTACCAAAACCCACGTCAACGCCGCCATCCTGGCCAGCCTATTGCCCAAAATCGGGATCCGTGAGGCGGTGCTGCTGGACTCTGGCTTCAGCACCTCACTGGTCTACCAAGGGGAGATCCTCGCCACCGGCCATGCCGGCCCCAACCAGCCCAGCCGCCCTGTCCCCCACGCCATTTTGCTCTACGACCTGACCCGTCTGTGGAGGGAGGATCCCCGCCCGCAGGAAAGGGCCGCTTCCACAACCGATCGGGTGGAAGGGCTGGTGCAGCTTCTGCCGGCTAGCGACCAAGATGCAGCCAAAGCCTACCTGAACAGCGTTCTGGCCGGCCAGCGCACCCTCAAGCGGGGGGAGCGGGGCCCGGCCGTGGTGGCGGTGCAACTGGGCTTAAGCCGCCTGGCCGCTCAGCAGGGACGGCTGGATCTGCTCCCCTCTGGCCCTGATGGGGTATATGGCAATGAGGTGGCCCAGGCAGTGGCAGAGTTGCTGTTGGCCGAACCTGGGCTGGGCGAGACGGGATCCCCGCAAGCGATCCCCACTCCCCTGGTGGCGGGAACGGCAACCCCATCCAGCGGCGGGGACGCCATCGATGCTCAACTGCTGCAACGGCTGCTGGAGCGGGTTAATCTCGCCCCGGCCTCTGTGTTGGTGGATACCCGTCTGGAGCGGCCAACTTGGCCTCTGGAGCACAAGCCGACCCGGAAGCTGCTGCCGAGAGCGGCTCTAGAGTAGAGTTAGGGGGCCTCGACTCTGGACCCAACTCCTTGGGGATCCAGCCCTCCCTGCCAACCTAGGCCATTGCGGAGAAAGACAGGTCTGCCGGCAACAAACACGCCCATAACCCGGAAGGGCTTCTCCCGCAAGATCACCAGGTCGGCCCTCAGCCCTGGACAAAGAGCCCCCCGATCCTGGAGGCCAACGGCCTGGGCGGGGTTGCGGCTGACCAAGGCTATGGCCTGGGGCAACTCCAAAGCCTGCTTCTCCGCCAGGGCAAAGGCAGCTCTTAGCGCGGCAGCCGGCGAGTAGTCGGTGGCCAGAGCACCTAGGGATCCCGCCTTCAGGGCTTGCAGGGCGGAGAGATTGCCCACATGGGAGGATCCCCTAAGGGCGTTGGGGGCCCCCATGACCACCAGCAAGCCCAACTGTTGGGCTTCGCCAGCGGCCTCCAGCGTGACCGGGAACTCGCTAATCTTTACGCCCAGCTTGGCCATCAACTGAACCTTGTCAGAGGAATCGTCGTCATGGGAAGCCAGCGTGACTCCCCGCTCTTTTGCCTGCTGGGCCAGCTCGGCAAGGGCAGGGAGAACTTCTAGCTGGGATGGGTTCCTGAGGCTGGCGGCAACCTCCTCAGGCTGCTGGCCCAGGTGACGGGCCATATAGCGAACGTAGTCTTCTAGGGTCGGGAACTGGCCTTGGCCAGGCGTGTGATCCATAAACGAAAGGAGATCCACCCAACCTTGGCTGAGGGCGTGGCGAACGGCTGCTGCTCCCAAAGGGCGAGAGACTTCGTAGCGGGCATGGATCCGCAAGTCCAGCGACAAATGGGAACGCAGGGCAACCAATTGCTCGGCCAGGGCCAAAGCGGTCTCCGGGCTGCGCCAACCGGGCAGGCCCTCCCAAAAGGACAGGGTGACAAAAGCAGTGGTCATGCCTGCTGCCAGAGCTCGGTTTTCCCAAACCTCCAGGGCCATCTCGGCAGCCAACTGTACCCCTGGCCGCGGCTCCAGCTCCGGCTCTAGGCTGTCGGCGTGGAGATCGATGACGCCAGGGACGAGGGTTAACCCCTGTAAAGGGATTCCTTCGTCCACCTGCCCTTCTCGAATCTCGGCAATCGACTCCCCCTCCAGCCGCAGGGATCCCAGCTGGAGCACTTGGTCAGGGAGAACCAGCTTAAGTCCGGACAGCCACATCTTGCTTCTCCTCCAGGTGGTAGGTTTTGTCCACCAAGCCCGCCACGTCTTCTGGCGAGTGGAAAACGCCAACAAGCGCAGTTCCCTGCTGCTTCAGAAGGCGAAGGCGCTCCCGCAGAGCTTTCCTGGCCCCTGCATCCAAGCTGGCCGTGGGCTCGTCCAGCAGCAGCAAGGGATAGGGATGAATGAGCGAGCGGGCCAGGTTGAGCTTTTGTTTTTCGCCCCCAGAGAAGCCCGTGGGGAAAGCCTCCAGTAACTCTGGCTTCAGGTTCAGCTCCAGGAGCAACTCTGCCGCCCGCTGCCGTGCTCGGCTTTCTTCTACACCTCGCCACAGCAGCGGCTCCGCCACCAGCTCCAGGGCGGTGGTGCGGGGTCGGGGATCCAGAAACTGGCTGACATAGCCGATGTGCTCCCGCCGGATCCACAAGATCTCGCGATCCCCCAAACGCGCCAGATCCACCCTTCCGCGAGGAGTCTGCAGAAGGATCTGCCCCCCTGTGGGACAGTAGCTGCGATAGAGCGTCCGCAACAGGGAAGACTTGCCGGCGCCATTGGGGCCCTCTAGGAGCAGCAACTCCCCTGCTTGTAGGGAGAAGCTCACCTGTCTGAAAGCCAGAACTTCCCGTCCCAGCCGGTGCAGGAAAAACCGCTTTTCCAAATCGATAACTTGCAGCATCTCTCTACAGCCTTGCGGCAACCAAATCCTGAGTAAAGGGGTGGCGGGGATCCTCCAGCACTTGGTCGGCGAGGCCTTCTTCTACCACCTCTCCTTGGTGCAAAACCACAATGCGATCCGCCAATGCCCGTACCACCGAGAGATCGTGGCTAACCAAAATCAGACTCATCCCCAACTGCCGCTTGAGGCGGCGTAGGGTGTCCAAGAAGGTTGCCTGCACCAGCAAATCTAAGCCAGTCGTTGGCTCGTCCAAGAGGATGGCCGTTGGCTCTTGAGCCAAGGCTTTGGCAATCTGCACCCGCTGCCGCTCCCCTCCCGAAAGGAAAGTAGGCGGATCCCCAGCCCGCTCCAGGGGGAAGTCTGCCCTCTCCAAAGCTGCCTGCGCTTCCTTTTGCAAAACCCCAAATCGTCGTTCCCCCTTGAGCACAAGGGGCTCAGCAACATTGGTTAGGGCGGCAAAGCCCATGCGCAGGGCCTGGGCAGCTTCTTGATAAACCATGGCCAAGTGGCGCCGCGCCGCAGGTCGCTCGTAGGGAGAAAGCGACAGCAGATTACACCCCTCCCAGCCGGGGATGTTGAGCCAGTATTCCCCTTGCGCCATCTCCTGGAGATAGAGAATTCTCAAAAGGGTGCTCTTGCCGCTGCCAGAAGCCCCCACCACCCCCAGCACCTCCTGAGGATAGAGCTTGAGGCTGACGTTCTTGAGGGCCCAGCGATCCCCGTAGGCTTTCCAAACCTTGACCAGTTCCAGCAAAGGCCTTTCTTCAACCATGCTGCTTCTCCCCAAATAAAGGCCCACTTTCTTTGCCAGCTAGGAGTTTTTCCATATAGCCCTGGTCGGAGATCTCGTAGGCCAAGCTGCCATCCTCCTGGGGAATGGCGTTGAGAAAGACGTGGCGGCAACCCGTGCGGCGGCAGGATCCCACAATGGGTTCCGGCTGGAAGGGTCGATCCACAAAGGCCAGAGGTTCTACCTGCGTGTAAGGGGGGACAGCGTAGATCCGCTTTTCCCGACCGGCGCCAAAGAGCGTGATGTGGGCTGCCTGGTGCAGCTTGGGCAGATCCCAGCGGGGCAGGGGACTGGGATCCATCACATAGCGGCCGTGCACCAGAACGGGATAGGCTGCTCCCTTGCGGCTGTGGCCGTAGTGCAAGTGTTCTTCAAACAGGTCCACCCAAAGCAGGCTGTAGTCCCCCAAGGCATGCAGCTCCCGCGCCTTGGCATCGGAAGGCTCCACGTAGCGCAGGGGCTCAGGGATCGGGACTTGCAGGATCAAGATTTGTCCTTCTTGCAGTCGCTCCTCCGGGATGCGGTGACGGCTTTGGATGAGGGTTGCTTCCAAAGCATCGGTGGTGGTTCGAGCTCCGCTGACGTGGGCAATGAAGCGGCGCAAGTTGGCAGCATTAACCGAGTCATCCGCTCCTTGGTCGATGACCTTCACCACATCTTCCGGCCCCACGAGGCTGAGGGTAAGCTGCAGGCCGCCCGTGCCCCAGCCGCGGGCTAGGGGCATCTCTCGGCTGGCAAAGGGAACTTGATATGCCGGTATGGCCAGAGCCTTGAGAACCTTGCGCCGAATTTCTCGCTTGGCTTCAGGATCCAAGTAGGCGTAGCTATGCTTAGGGTTCAAGAGCAGCCTCCTGATGGCTCATCCAATTGCTGAAGAACGTTACATAGTGAGGCAGTTTGTAGTGCAGGGCAAAGCCCGAAGCCTCCACGGGATCCGTGTGTACCAGAACAAACTCCTCGCTGCGGGCCGGATGGGTGGGGCGATCCATCTCCAAATCCAACATTGCGCCCGCGATAACCCGCCCCTCGTTCCAGCCCAAGCTGGCAGCAAAGCCTAAGCGGTATCCCTTCTCCCCATGCCCGACGACTTCTGCAAAGGCCAAGCGGATCCGCCCCAGGCGAAAGCTGCCTCCCCGCACCGGGTGGATAGCCCGCACCTCGAGATAGCCCACCCCCAACTCCGCCACTGTTGGGTGGGTGTGGACGTTGTAGGCCCGCATGGCGCTGTAGGCGAGGGCCAGGAGTCCTCCGGTGTCCCCTCGCGCCAAAGCTTGCAGGCGATGGGCTCTTGGCGCCGGAAACAGCAGCGGCTGCCGCGTTAGATCCGGGATCTCTTCCTCTAAGTCTTTCTCTGCCACTGGATCTTCTTCCAGCAGGCCTTGCTCTTTTAGCCAGGTTCGCACCGAAGGGTAGCGCTGGGGAGCAGCCGTGGTCTCTGGCTCCACCCCTTGGGTTCCGGAAAAACCCAGCAGACGCAGGCTGTAGTCGAGGGTGGGGCCGAGGACTTGGCCGCCGGGAATGCTCTTGAAGGCTGAAGAAAGCCGTCGCACCAGGAGCAAATCTTCTTTTTTCTGAAGCTGCGCTTTGCCCAGGCGAGGAAGGGTAGTTCGATGAGCTCGCAAAAGCAGCAGCGCTTCGTAGAGATCGCCCCCTGTCTGGGCCAAGGCCTCAGCAGCCAGCTCTGGAGCCCAGAGGCCAGCTTCCGCCATCACCTGATCCAAAAGATAGGGCAAGTAGCTGGCCAGGCCCTTACTCGACTGACCTGCCCCCCTCGGCAACAATTCGCGAAAAAGGGCTTCGGCATTGAGAATGGCCTCCTGACTGCCCCGCGCCACCACGTAGCCCATCAACCCACCTCCACACTTCGCGGTATGCCTACTACATGCTGCCCGTCGGTAAGCAAGATGTCCACTCCCAAAGGGTAGGCCGAGATCTGGGAGCGCAGCCGCCAAAAAGCAGGGGGCAAATCCACAGCCAAGCACACCTCCCCAGCAATGCCGGGGCCCCTGAAGACAAGAGGGGATCCCTGGCCCCAGCCAGTTCCCAGGATGAGAGTTGCCCCGCTCTCCGGCTCCAGGTAGGTGCCCCTCTTGAGAAGCGAGAGGGTTTCCCAACCGGCAGGCAAATCCGCCAGCCGCTCGGCAAAGACGAAGTCCGCCGCCTCCAAGGCCACAGGCCGGGGAGCCTGACCGCGCAGATCTAAGAGCAGCCAGTCTGGCGCCCAAACCCCCACATTCCCATCCACCAGGGTAATCGCAATGAGGCGGAAGGCTTGGCGCAGCGAGTGAGCTGGCAAGCGCCAAAGCCGGCCAGGGTAGCTCAGCGCCATCACCAAGGTTCGGAAGACCTGTTGGCTTTGCCGTTCGGCTGCGGGCATGGGCACGCTCATAGCGTCTCCACCTCCAAGCGCGTGGTGGCCACCTTGCGCCAGAGGCGCTCATCCTTCTCCTGGAGATGTTCCTGAGCTTCCAGGGCCAAGGCCTGGATCCGATCTTCAGCAATCCCCGCTTGCAACGCGGCATCCAGGTAAGCCAGGGAGCGGGCCAGGCGCGGCCGTTCCCCCAGCACTATTCCATAGCCTTCCACTCCCTTTCGGGGGAAGCGCAGCCAAACCTCGTAAACCAAGACTTCTCCCAGATAAAACGGCGTACCGCTGCGCGAGTCCTGGAAGGGGAGCAACAGCAGGCCCGCTCCTTCCTTCAGCTTCTGGCTAGCTCCCAGAGCGGGCCGTACCTCCCGCGCCAGAGCCACAACTGTCTTTTCGGGAGCCTCCTGCAGCAGCTCCAGGATTTCAAGAGCCTGCACCCTCACCTCCTATACCAGGGATTGGCGAATTCGCGCCGAGACCTTGTCGATTGTAAACACGGTTAGCAGGATGAGCAAAATGATGGTGGCGGCGTCCTGAAAGCGGAAGGCCCGCACCGTCTGCATCAGATCGAAGCCGATGCCACCAGCTCCCACCAAGCCCAAGACTGTTGCCGAGCGCACATTGACCTCAAACAGGTAGAGCGTCACCGAGTAGAAAGCTGGGGCCACCTGCGGCCAAAAGCCATAGACAAGAACCAGCAGAGGATGGGAGCCCGTAGCCCTCACGGCCTCCACCTGGCCCATATCCACCGTCTCAATGGCCTCGGAGAGCAACTTGCCTGCCACTCCAGCCGTGTGCAGCGTCAACGCCATGATCCCTGGGAGAGGCCCCAAGCCAATGGCAGCCACAAAAACCAGGGCCAAAACCAGCTCGTTGAGTCCCCTGAGGATATCCATCAGCCCGCGGACAGCCAGATAGACCACAGGAGAGCGGATGACATTTTTGGATCCCAGGAAGGCCAAGGGAAGCACAAGGAAGGTGGCCAGAAAAGTGCCCCAGAAAGCCATGATCAGGGTCTGGAGCAAAGAGTAAAGAAAAGCTGGCAGAAAGTGCAGGCTGGGCGGAAAGAAGCGAGCGACAAAGACAGCACTCCTCCCCAACCCAGCCAGCAACTTGACTGGTGAGATCTCAGCCGGCACCGCCGTCAGCAGGAGAGCCAGAAGGATCATCCCAACTAGGAGAACACCGAGGCGATCTCTCCGTTTGAGCTCTGCCGGTAAGGGGGGCAGTTTCTTAGAGTTGGCACTCAGGTTGCTTAAGAGCATTGTTAACCTTGCGGAAGGGATCATAATCTTTGTCGCTGGCCGGCTCAAAACCCTTGAGACCGCGAGCTTCTAGCCATTGCTTGCCTTCCGGTGTGTTCTCGTACTCTAGGTAGGCCGTGCGGATGGCTTCTTTGAGGTCTTCCGGCAGGTCTTTGCGGTAGGCCCAGGGAGAGGAAGGGATCGGATCGGACTTCCAGATCACCTCAAAATCTTCCAAACCCTTAATTTGGCCCTTCTTGGTGGCAATGCTGATCCCGGTATCCCAAGTCACCCCCACGGGAATGGTTCCCTGAGAGACTCCCAGGATAACCGACTCATGGTTGCCGGCAAAGGCAACTTGTTTAAAGTACTCCTTGGGCTTGATCTTGGCCTCTAGACAGAAGTAAGCCATGGGCACCTTGAAACCAGAAGTGCTCTCCGGGTCAACGAAAGCAAAATCTTTGCCCTTGGCAGCTTCTAGAGTTGTAATGCCACTGCCCTTCTTGGAAATCATCAGAGAGTGGTAAACAGTGCCCGAGCGAACAGAATCTTCCTTCACAAAGGCTTCGATGGGGGCATTGGCTTTTTCAATCGCATCGACGTAAGAGGCGGGCCCATAAAAAGCAACGTGGGTCTTCCCTTCCGCCTGGGAGAGCATCACAGCCGTGTAGTCACCAGCCACGAACAAACGCACCGGGATCCCCAATCTCTCTTTGAGGTAGTTCAGGAAAGGCGCATAGCGGGCTTCGTAATCAGCAGCACTCTCCACCGGCACTTCAGCAATGACCAGCTCCTCGGGCCAGTTCTGCTTCTGCGCCAACACCGGCACCCAACTGGCAAAGCCCAATAGGAAAGCCGCTAGAGCCAAAACCTTCCTTCTCCGCATGAGTATTCTCCTCTGCAGCTGACTTGAAATTGAAATTGATTGAAGTTGAGTTTGAGCTTACCTGTCCTCAAGCCGTCAAGGCTGAGGGCAACCCTCCGAGGGTTTGAGAGGCTTCCTCCTCCCCGAAGTAGAGATCCTTCTCTTTTTCAGGGGTGAGAGCCGAGACTGGCCCATCAAAGAAAACCTGCCCATCCTTGAAGGCAACAACTCGGTTGGCGTAATGGCGCACCATCTCCAGGTGATGCAGGGTCACTAGGAGCGGGATGCCTTGCCGACAAACCATTCCCAGCAGTAAATCCATGATCACCTGCGCATTTTTGGGATCCAAAGCCGAGATGGGTTCATCTGCCAGGATCAGCGCTGGCTCTTGGATCAAGGCGCGAGCAATGCCCACCCGCTGCTGCTGTCCCCCCGAAAGAGCATCGGCCCTCTGCCAGGCGTGCTCGAGAAGCCCCACCTCCTCCAGTAGCCTTTCTGCTTGGGCCAGATCTTGCTCCGAGAACTGCCGCAGCAAGCCCTGGGTAAGATTCAGGTGGGGCAGGCGCCCAATCAGGACGTTCTCCAAGACAGTCAGGCGGCCAATGAGCTGAAAAGTCTGGTAGATCATGCCCGTGCGCTTGCGCACCTGCTGTAGACCCTCTCCTCCGCCTTCGTGGAGGGGGAAAGAGCCAACCCAGACTTTTCCAACGCTGGGCCTAACCATTCCCTTCAGGAGCTTAAGGAGGGTGGACTTCCCAGCGCCAGAGGGGCCAATCAGGGCCACAACCTGGGCTCCATCGCCAAACAGGTCGAGACAAACCCCTCTTAGGGCAACTTTGTTTTTAAAGGTGACCCAGAGGTTTTCTACCCGGATGCGCATTGCTCTCCCTCGGCGCGTGAAAGCTCGGTATCAAACTTAGCAGCTTGACTTTAAGTCACAACTAAAACCAGGTTAAGCCCAGATTAAGATCCCCCTAGCGGCAACAAAAGCCGGGCTGGGCAGGAGGAGGTACCCTGGGGAGAGCTGGCTTTGCTATCTTGCTTTTTATGCTCTCTTTGGATTCCTGCCCTCTATGATTGCTGCCTCGGACTCCATCCCTTCAGCGGATCCGCCCCGCGCTCTTCTGCCGGAGGGGATCGCTCATCTAGACAGCCTCCGCTACAACGAACAGGGTTTGATCCCGGCCATTGTGCAGGACTACCTGGACGGGACGGTGCTGATGATGGCCTGGATGAACCGGGAATCGCTGCAGAAAACGCTGGAGACAGGCCGCACCTGGTTCTGGAGCCGCTCCCGCCAGGCGTTCTGGCCCAAGGGGGAAACTTCTGGCCATGTGCAGTGGGTCAAACAAATCCGCTACGACTGCGACAGCGACGCGCTGGTCATTTTGGCGGAGCAGGTGGGAGATGCGGCCTGCCACACAGGAGCGCGGAGCTGCTTCTTCCGCACTCTCCCAGAGAAGGAAGGGGATCCCATCCCGGCCGCCGATACCCTGTCGCAGGTGTTTGCCGTGATCAAGGCCCGCCAGGCGGATCCCCGTCCCGATTCCTACACCAGCAGCCTGCTGGCCAAGGGAGACAACGCCATCCTGAAAAAACTCGGCGAGGAGACGGCTGAAGTGGTGATGGCGGCAAAGGAGGGGGACAAGACCGCCCTGGCCCGCGAGGTGGCGGATCTCTGGTACCACTGCCTCGTGGCTCTTGCTCACTATCAGGTGGATATTCGGGATGTCTATCGCCAACTCCAAGCCCGTCGTTCCCCTCAGTGAAGGGGCTCTGTCCGAAGAGGGGGAGCCGCCTTTGGAGGAGATGGATCACCCCCCACCGTTAGATCAACCGATAGCCAAGATCCACTTGGATTTGCAGGCTGGGCGACGGGGCCAAGTGGATCTGGAGACCGATCGGGAGACTTTGGCCCGTTACCTGCGCGGCCATAGCCAGTGGATCCAGCGCTGCTTCCGGCCACTCCAGGTGGAGCCTCTCTCCGCCGACACCTACAAGCTGCAGTTTTTCCGCATGGGCGGGCTGGGGTTTGAGCTGGAGCCCTGCTTTGGGGTGAAGATCTGGCCGGAGGAAGATTACCTGTTTCGGCTGACTTCGACTGAGCTGCCGGGGGAGGCCGCCCTGCCCTATCGGGTAGATTGCCAGGCCAGTTTCCGGCTGGAGGAGCTACCGGGATCCCCTGCCACTACCCGCGTCCACTGGGATCTTCATCTCGATATCCGGCTGCATTTGCCCAAGTTTTTGCAAGTCCTGCCGCGCAAGTTGGTTCAGAGAGTGGGCAGCCAGGTGGTGCAGCAGGTTACCCGCAGCCTTAGCGATCGCTTTACCCACAATGTCTGCAGCGATTTCTATGGCTCCATTGGCCGTCCCCATCACTCCTATCGCTTGGTTGCGGTGGAAGATGGGGCGTGATACCCTATGGGTCAACGTGAGTGAGTTGTCGGTCAGCTTGCTCCGGCAACCGGTGATGGGGTTCACCGTAACCGCCTCAGGCAGGTTCTAAGAATTCTCTAAATCCAAGGCTGAGGCTGATGACTCCTACTCTTCTGGGCAGATCCAGGGGGTGGGAGTCTTTGATCTTGGGTTACCACCCCACAGCCCCCAAGGCTCTACTTCCCTCTGGGCTGCCCTTCACCATCCGGACGGCAAAGAGAGAGGTTTTGTTGATGCTGGGCAGTTGGCTGTGGATCTTAGGGATGGGCTTTTTTGTCGGCCAGATTGGGGGCCGGCTGGGGATGCCGCCACTAGTGGGGATGATTCTGGTCGGGATCCTGTTGCAAGAGGTCTTGTCCCCAGAGCTGTTGGCGGCAGCCGGGGATCTGCGCCTAGTGGCCGTCACGATCATCCTCATGAAGGCGGGCCTGGGGCTGGATTGGGAAAAGCTGGCCCAGCAGGGATCCGTGGCCCTGCGCCTGGGGTTTTTGCCGGCAGCCTGTGAGGCGGTGGCAGTGGCGCTCTTGAGCCGCTGGATCCTGGGGCTGGACTGGGGGACGGGGCTGCTTTTGGGCTGCGTGCTCGGGGCGGAGTCGCCGGCGGTGATTGTGCCAGGGATGCTGCGCCTCAAGAGCCTGGGCTGGGGGGTGGCCAAAGGGATCCCGGACGCCATTTTGACCGGCAGCGCCCTTTCCGATGTGCTGCTGTTGCTGGGCTTTAGCCTGTTGCTGAGCTTTTTGGGGCAGGGATCTGCCCAGAGCCTTCGCCTGCAGTGGCTGCCGTTCCAGGTGGGGATGGAGATCCTGCTGGGGGTGGCGGTGGGCTACCTGGGGGCGCGGGTTTTGGTGGCCCTCTTGGTACAGCAGAACTGGACTCGCAACAGCACGCAAGAGGTGCTGCTGGCGGCCTGCCTGGCGCTGGGCTTGGTGCTGGCGTCGCAGGTGTGGCCCTATTTTTCCGGCTACCTGGCGGTGATGGCCCTAGGGTTTTTCCTCGTCCAACTGGATGGGCCGCTGGCGCGGCGGCTGCGGCTTGGGTTCGACGCCCTCTGGACGGTGGCGGAGATTGTGCTGTTTGTCCTGCTGGGGGCCTCTTTGGATCTGCAGGTACTGGGATCCCTGCTCTTGCCCGGTTTGCTGCTTTTGACCCTGAGCCTGCTGTTGGGCCGAGGCTTGGGCTGGTGGCTTTCCACCCTGGGGAGCAACTGGAACTGGCGGGAGCGGCTCTTTTTGCTGCCGGGCAACATGGCCAAAGCCACGGTGCAGGCGGCCATCGGCGGCATCCCCTTAGCCCAGGGGATCCCCGGCGGGGAGACAATCCTCGCCCTAGCGGCCCTGTCGATTTTGACCACAGCACCCCTAGGGGCCTGGCTAACCCAGGTTTTTGCCCCTCGCCTATTGGAAAAGGGAGAAGTGGATCCCACCAAGGTGGGCAGCCAGGGTAAGGTGAGCTTCTTGGCCGCTGTGGATACCTCTCCCTTGGCTGAGGCGGTGCTGCGCAAGGCAGCGGATCTGGCGCGGCGGGTGGATGGGGAAGTGATTGTGCTCCATGTTACCGATGAGCCCCAGGGGAAGGGGGTGGAAGCGTTGCGGCAGCTTGCCCAGCGTCTTTTGGCGGATATTCGCCACGAATTTTGCCTGGCTTCTGGCCCCCTGGCGGAGACCATCGTGGATGTGGCCCAGGAGCGGCAGGTTACCGACATAGTCATGGGCAAGCGGGGCCACCGCCCCTGGGAGCAAGTGTTGGTGGGATCCACTTCCCAAGCAGTGTTGGAGACCAGCTCCATTCCGGTGATTTTGGTAGAGGAAGAGGATTTTGGAAAGAGAGGGATCCCCATTCTCGAAGGCGAAAAAAGCTGATGATCCTCCTTTTTCTCTGGCTGAGTTCTCTATTTAGGTTCATTGATTCGCAATCTCATTGGAATAGCTGCAATACTACATAGTATCGACCGGGTAGGCGCGAATGGCTGCATCTACTGTTGCAATGGTCAATCCATTTTGTAGAGCTTGGCAGATAAGGATTCTGTCGAACGGATCCCGGTGTAGTAGCGGAAGCTTAGCTAGTTGAGCTACACTATCCTCATCAAGGTCAAGACTGGCAATTTGATGTAGGTTTCTTTGTTTGGGTAAGTAAGTTGCAGGATGCTCCGGCAAAGGTAGCTTGCCCAACTGGTGTTTAACAGTGGCTTCCCAGATTGAGATTACGCTCAGGTAAACCTGATTGTTTGCATCGCGAATTGCGTCTCGAAGATGCTCTGAAAGTCGATTGCTACCGCTGATAAACCATAAAAAGATATGTGTATCTAGAAGAATTCTCATTGGCTCTCAAATGCGTTGAGAACATCTTCTGGCAAAGGAGCGTCGAAATCATCTGGAACGACAAATTCACCCGCACACAGACCAAACGGGCGTAACCGCTGACTACTGGAGATAGGTCTGAGCTCAGCGATAGGCTTGCCCGACTTAACAATGACAAGAGTTTTACCCGTCTCCACTTGATGAAGGTACTTTAGGGGATCACGTTGAATTTCATCAACAGTTACAATTGACATCGACTTAGCTCATCTAACTCACTATACTCAAGATACTCAATGGGCAAGCAATCTCTCAAAACTCGATCACCTGAAGCCATCTGGGTAAAAATCCTTGACTAACTGGCTTGATTTGTCCTTCAGCAAAGATGCAAGCCTCCCCATCGAAGTCAAAACCTCGCTCCTCAGCCGCCTACCTTAGAGTACCAGGTACTACACCATGTTCCGCATCAACAGCAATAGCCTAGATCTGACTCAACGCCGAGGAGCTGCTTATGTCCGATTTCCCTTCTGCGTGGCGCTTTATTGTTTTGCTGGGGATCGTCAGCCTCTGCGCCGACGCCACCTACGAGGGGGCCCGCAGCATCTCCGGAGCTTTTTTGGGATCCCTGGGGGCCAGCGGCACGGTGGTGGGCCTGGTGGCCGGCGGGGGGGAGCTGCTGGCCTATGGGCTGCGCCTGGGCGTGGGCTACTGGAGCGACCGGCTCAGTAGGGATCCCGTGCACCGCAGTCGAGGGCAGTGGCAGCTCACCACCCTGGGCTATGTCCTCAACACGGCGGTGATCCCCGCTCTGGCCTGGGTGAGCAGTTGGCCTGGGGCTGCTTTGCTTTTGCTGGCCGAGCGCCTGGGCAAAGGGATCCGCACCCCGCCACGGGACCTGTTGCTCTCCCATGCGGCGCTGCAGGTGGGCCAGGGCATTGGGTTTGGCCTGCACGAGACCTTGGATCAAATTGGGGCGGTGGGAGGGCCGCTGCTAGTGGCAGGAATGGTTGCCGCCGGCTACGGGTTCCAAGGCGCATTCTTGGCCTTGGGGATCCCGGCGGCCCTGGGGCTGGGGGTGCTGGGGCTGGCCCAATGGCTGTATCCCACCCCGCGCGACTTTGAGCCGGAGCCGGAAACCGCTCCAGCAAAAGGCTTTTCCAGGGTCTTTTGGCTCTATCTCACAGCAGCGGCCTGTGTGGCCATGGGGTTTGCCGACTTTTCCCTCATTGCCCTGCACCTGCAGCAGCAGCACGGAAGCGAAGGAGCCATTGGGATCCCCTTGCTCTACGCCCTGGCCATGGGGGTGGATGCCCTAGCCGCCCTGGGCTGGGGCTGGCTATTCGACCGCATTGGGCTGGGGAGCCTGTTGGGGGCGGTGGTCCTGTCTGCCGGTTTTGCGCCGCTGGCCTTTTCCGGCAGCTACGGGCTGACGGTGGTGGGCATGCTGCTCTGGGGGATTGGCCTGGGCGCCCAGGAATCGGTCATGAAGGCAGCAGTAGCCGGCATGGTGGCCCCTGAGACAAGAGGCTTTGCCTTTGGGCTGTTTACCAGCATCTACGGCCTGGCCTGGTTTTTGGGCAGCGCCCTGATGGGGGTGCTCTACGATCTCTTTCTCCCCGCTTTGGTCATCTTCTCGGTAGCCGCTCAAGCCGCGGGGGCAGCTATCCTCTTGGTCTTAATCCTAAGGGGACAGGCTGGGGCCGGGCGATGAAAAAGCCCTGCACCAGATCTACGCCGCGGTCGCGCACCCACTGCAGCTCTCCTGCCGTTTCGATCCCTTCCGCCAGGGTAGTGATCCTCAGCTTTTGAGCCAGCTCCAGCAGTTTCTCGGCAATCACCGCCTTATAGGGATCCCAATCGACGCCGCGAATGAGCTCCCTATCCAGCTTGATGAGATCCGGCTGCACCTGGTGCAACAGGTTCAGGGATCCGTAGCCGGCGCCCAGGTCATCCAGCGCCACCCGAAAGCCCGCCTGCCGATAGAAGCGCAAAATCCGCTGCAAGTGGTTCAAATCGGGGCTGCGGTCGGATTCGTTGACCTCAAACACCACCCGCTGGGGCGGGATCCCGGCGCGGCTGATGGCCCAGACGGTGGAGCGCAGGCAAAAGGCCGGGTCGTAGATAGCCGTAGGGCTGAAGTTGATGAAGAGATCCCCTTGTAAGCGGTGCTGGGTGGCCGCGGCAATGGCCGTGCGGCGGGCGGCCAAGTCCAAGTGGTAGAGCAGCCCGGCCTCGCGGGCCATGGCAAAGAGCAAGCCCGGCCCAATCACCTTGCCCTCTTTGTCCAACCCCCGCACCAGCGCCTCGTGGCCCACCACACAAGTGGGATCCTGCGCCCGGACAATGGGCTGAAAGTAGGTGGTGAGACGGTCTTCCTTCAACACTTCCAACAAAAGCCCAGCTTGGGTGCGGTGGAACAACTGCAGCAGCGACTCCACCCGGGCGCAATCTTGCCAGCAGGGATCCCTATCTCCGGCCAAAAACAGGGCGCGGCTGGCCCGTATCTCTTCTTGCGAGAGAATATCAGCCATTGTCTCCAGGGTCTTCTTAAGGGCTCCCTGGGCAATGGCAACAACTAGGCCAAGGTCTTCTAAAACTTGCACGGGAACCTCTGTCTTGGCCTCCAGAGCCCGCCAGAGCTTCTGGTGGGTATGAGGAGTGGGCAGCCAGAGAAACAAGCGCCCTGGCTCTTGCAGAAAGGCGGGCAGAGCTGGGCAGTCAGGACGAGACATGGGGGTTCAGGAAATGGCCAGATAGGCTCACCGAGGTTATCTATCTTACTTAGCAGTATGTCCTGCCTTCCCGAAAAAAGAAGCCAATCTTACAGAAAGCTAACTGGGGATCCCCCTCAAAACTCGGCCCTGTTGGCGTTCCAGCAAGCTTCAAAACTGATCCTTCATACCCCGCAGCCGCGCAAAAACCCGCACCGGATCTTGAACGCCGGTGGCCGCCTGCAGAGCCGGCTGATCCCAGCGCAAAAAAGGATTGGTGCGGCGCTCTTCGCCAATGGTGCTGGGCACCGTCGGGGATCCCGCCTGGCGCAGCGCCACCACCTGCTGATAGCGCGCCTGCAAGTCGGGGTTGTCGCCATCTACCGTCAAGGCAAACTTGAGGTTGTTCAAGGTGTATTCGTGGGCACACCACACCCGCGTCGGTTCAGGTAACTGGCGCAGTTGATCCAGGGATCCCAGCATTTGCTCTGGGGTGCCCTCAAAGAGCCGCCCGCATCCCCCAGCAAACAGAGTATCGCCGCAGAAGAGATCCCCGCTTTCGGGGAAGTAGTAGGCAACATGTCCCCGCGTATGGCCGGGCACAAACAGCACCTTCGCCTGCCGGCCCGCAAATTCCACCGTCTCTCCCGCCTGCAGCTCCACCCTCTGGCCAGGGATCCGCCCTCGATCCACCTGGCTGCCGTAGACGACGGCGCGGGGGTAGCGGGCCACAAGTTGCAGGTTGCCCCCCACATGGTCGTGGTGGTGGTGGGTGTTGAAGATGGCCACCAGCTCCGCCCCCAGCTCGGCCAATTTGTCCAGCACGGGCTCGGCCACTGCCGGATCCACCACTGCTGCCGTTGCCGTCTCGGGATCGTAGAGCAGATAGATGTAGTTGTCGCGCAGGGCAGGCAGTTGCAGAATGCGCATGGCCGGCTAGTCCTCAAAAATGGCCTGTTCTACATCCTGGCGGCTGAGGGAGTAGGGGAAAGACAGGGTTTTCGTGTTGCCATCCGGGTAGGTGTAGCGCACCCAGATGCTGGTCTCTTCTAGGCGCAGGCAGGCTTTCCAGCCCGGCCGCTCGCAAAACCATTGCTCCACATCCTTTGGGTCGCGGGTGCAGCCTTGCTCCTCCAGCCAGCGTTCGATGGCGTGGAGCGGGTGATTGTAGAGAGGTGTGGTGGCAGGGGGCAAAGGCATGGTGAGATTCAAACGCGCGCAGAGAAGCCGTCAAACTAGACAAAAGTTAACAGCCTATTCCATTCAAGCACTTGATCCGTGGGAGGCTCCGAGCGCTTTGTCTGAACCTCATCCCCAAGCAACCGGAGTTGGTTAGCCCACCCCGCCCTCCCGTAGCCAGGCCAAAGCAACCGCCAACACCAAACACGCCACGAAGGTGGATCCCATCAGCAGCAGGGCACAGAGCTCGCCCGCCGAGAGAGGCCGGGTTTCCATGCGCAGCTCGAGAGAATCCAGATCTGAGGATCCCGTTATACTGAGGGAGCCCATGTTGGTCGTCATCGCCCGCAAGCTGGCATCGTAGATGGCCCGTTTTGCCGGGTTGCTGAGCACGAGATAAGCTTCCTGCAGCTCTTGGAAGCAGCGAATGGCCACTTCCGGGGCCAGGGGGGAAGTGTCGGGGTGGTAGCGTTTGCTCAACTGCCGATAGGCCCGCCGAATGGCCTCAGGAGATGCCCCTGGAGACAGGCCCAACCGTTGGTAGTAGGTGAGGGAAGTCAACGAGCGCATGCAAGCTGATCTCGACTAAGTGAGACGGTGGGGACAGCAGAACGCTTCTCCAAGGAGCTGAGCTTTGATCCAGTGTAATCACTTGGCCAGCCGTCGGGATCCCCTGAGCATGGCTCTATTCTTCTTCCTCTTCTTCCGACTTGGCTTTGGGGTAGTAGAAGCCGGTGTTGCGACCGCTCAAAATTGAACGCCCAATGGTCATTGCCCGCTGGGCCTGGAGCTTGGCTTTGCCCAGCCAAACGGCATACCGCCTGCGACTGCGGGCTTTCGAGGTTTTCTTCTTAGGAACAGCCATAGCTTGTACAAGAACACAGCCTTACTAGGCTAGCACTGAGCTTGCACCGTCGATCCCGGCTTTGTTTCGTCAAGTAGTCTATTAGCAGTTGACTCCAGAGAGAGCGAGCATCTCCGCACAATAGGGTTGAGATGGGTCAACTCTTCTACGCAAACCTTCTCAATCCCTTTTCCCGGCAGCCTTGGAGTCGATAGAGTATGGGACATCTTCTGGAACAGGCGGCCAGGTGATATCGGTCACCCCCCGGAAGCTCTTTTGGGTGCAAGCTAAGAATGGACTGTGGCCACTTCCTCGATCCAGGAGATCGCTCAACCATGCGCAACCTCTTTTCCATCTTGTTGTTCGGGATCCCGCTGCTGAGCTTGGGTTGGACGGGGATCCCAGTGGCTGCCCAATCCACCAATCCGGAGCTGTGCCAGAAGTTTCCCCAAGACCTTCGCTGCAATCTCTCTGCCCCCAGCCAGGTAGGACAAGCGCCTCAACCCAGCACTCGCCCGCGCGTTGCGGTTTTGGATTTTGATTTCAGCAGCCTCAGCAATTCCTACAGCCTGCGCGAGGCTTCCCGGGGGGTGAGCGATCTGCTGGTGGATCGGCTGGTGAGAGATGGCACTTTTTCTGTTATCGAGCGCTCGCGGCTAGACGCGATCTTGGCCGAGCAGAACTTGGGGCTATCGGGGCGGTTGGATGCCAACACCGCCGCTCAGGTGGGCCGGATCCTCGGGGTCGATGCGGTGATCCTCGGCAGTGTTACCCAGTTCGATGTGTCGGTGCGCCGTTCCGGCGGTGGGGCGCCGGTCTTAACCCCCTTCGGCAGCTTTCCGCTGGCGGTGGGGGCCGAGTCGGTGGATGCCGATGCCAACGTGCAGCTCAATGCCCGCCTGGTGAGCACCAGCACGGCCGAGATCTTGGCCGTGGTCGAGGGCCGGGGCAACGCCAGCCAGTCGGATAGCACGGTCACGGTTGCCGGCTTTGGCGGGGGATCCGCCACCAGCAACGAAGAAAAGCTGCTGGTTTTGGCCAGCCAGCAGGCGGTGGAGCAAATTGCCCAGCAGTTGGCCGGTTTTGCCAGTCGCTTGGCGGCCCAGCCCCGCTCTTTGCCGACCATCGATGCCTTGGTGGCGGATGTCTACGGCAATCAGGTGATCTTGAACAAAGGCAGCCGCGACGGCTATCGCGTGGGCCTGATCCTTTCTGTGGAGCGCGTCGTTCGCGAGGTTAAGGATCCGGCCACAGGAGCAGTCCTGCGCAAATTGACCGAGCCAGCCGGCCAAATTCAACTGACAGAGGTGGATCAGGGATCCAGTGTGGGCCGCATTCTCAGCGGCACAGGCTTTAAGGTGGGAGATGTAGCCAAGCCTCTCCAGTAAACTCCCAACGCTCTATCTTCAAGACCCTTCAATCGGGGCAAAGCCCTGGCGTTGAATATTTTCGGTAACGGTGCGCGGCTCCAGAAATTGCAGCAGGTAGTCGGGGCCACCGGCTTTGGATCCCACGCCGGAGAGCTTGAAGCCGCCAAAGGGCTGCCGCTCGACCAAAGCGCCGGTGATCTCGCGGTTGATGTAGAGGTTGCCGACAGCAAAGTCTTGGCGGGCCTGTTGGATGTGGGAAGGAGTGCGGCTGTAGACGCCGCCGGTGAGAGCGTAGGGAGTGGCATTGGCCAGCTCCAGGGCAGAGGAGAAATCCGCTGCCGCAATCACCGCCAGAACCGGTCCAAACAGCTCCCGCTGTGCCAGTTCCGATTGGGGATCCACCTGGCTAAACACCGTGGGGCCGACGAAGTAGCCTTTTTCCGGCACGGGCAGGCTGAGTTCCAAGCGGGCGTAGGCTTGGGCCGCTTGAATGGCCTGTTGCAGGCGGGCTTGGGCCTCGGCATCGATCACCGGGCCGACCTGGGTGCTAGGATGAGCCGGATCCCCCACGTTTAACGACCGCACCGCCTCGATCAACCGCCCCAAGAACAGGTCGTGGATCGACTGCAAGACAATGGCCCGCGAGCAGGCGGAGCATTTTTGGCCACTGTAGCCAAAAGCAGAGTTAACCACCCCCTTCACCGCCAGATCCAGGTCGGCGCTTTCATCCACAAGGATGGCGTTTTTGCCGCCCATCTCGGCAATCACCCGCTTGATGTGGTGCTGTCCCGGTTGCAATTGCGCCGCCTGGGCAAGGATCTGGCAGCCCACCGCCTGGGATCCAGTGAAGGCAATCAAATGTACCCGTGGATCTTGCACCAGGAGAGGGCCGATCTCTTCCCCAACTCCTGGCAGAAATTGAAAGACGCCTTCCGGGATCCCGGCTTCGGCGAGGGCCTTGAGGATGAAGCCTGCCAGCTTGGCGGCGACCAGCGAAGATTGCTCTGCCGGCTTGAGGAGCACGCAATTTCCAGCCACCAAAGCCGCCATCGCCATGCCACAGGGGATGGAGAGAGGAAAGTTCCAAGGGGCGATCACCACCGCCACACCGCGGGGCTGGTAGTGGTAATGGTTGGTTTCGCCGGGCAGGTTGCACGCCCGTCCTCGATCCAGAGCCTCCATCTGCTGGGCGTAGTAGCGGCAGAAGTCGATGGCCTCTGAAATCTCCCCATCGGCCTGGGCGATGGGCTTGCCCACCTCCAGCACCATCCAGGCGGCCAGCTCTGCCCGTTGAGCCTCGATTTGCTCCGCCACCCGCCGCAGGATCCCCGCCCTCACGGCCACAGGCGTGCGCCGCCAGCGGGGAAAGCTGGCCTGGGCCGCCCGCAGGGCTTGCTCCACCTGTGCGGGACTGGCCAACCCAATCTCACCCACCACTTGCTCGGGATCGGCAGGGTTTAAAGAAGGAATAGACTGTCGGGTTGGGCGATATTCTCCGGCAATCCAGGGCTGAACTGTCTGGCCCAGTTGCGTTTGAACTTTTTGCAGGGCCTGAAAAAAGGGATCCCGCTGCTGGGGCTGGCTGAAATCCGTATCGGCAGCCGCGACAAACGAGAGGGAAGGTGGCTGAAACATGGATCCCTCCTCCAAGACAGGGGGGGCCAACAACTGTTCGGCGTCGTAGCCCTGGACACTTTGCCGCAGGAAGGACGTGTTGGCGGTATTTTCCAGCAAACGCCGAATCAGATAAGCCATGCCCGGCAGCAGCTCTCCATAGGGACAGTACACCCGCACCCGCTGTCCCTTCTGCACCAGGGCCTTGGCCAAGGGGTCGGCCATGCCGTAGAGCACCTGCAGCTCAAAAGCAGACTGAGGGACCTCCAGCGCCTGGGCGATGGCAATGGCTTTGGCCTGAGAACGCACATTGTGGCTGGCAATGGCGGCACGCAGATGGGTGTGGTGCTCTAACAAAAGCTGGGTCAGGCGCTCAAAATTGGCGTCGGTGGCGGCTTTGTCGTTGTAAACCGGCTGCGGCCAGTGCTTTTGCGCCGCCAGGATGGTCTCTTGATCCCAGTAGGCGCCCTTGACCAGGCGCACCGTCACCGGGGATCCCCGCTCTTTGGCCCAGGCGATCAGGTTTTGCAAATCGGTGTAGCTATCCCGCAGGTAGGCTTGTAGGGTCAGGCCAATGTCGGTGCGGCTGCGGAACTCCGGCTCCAGCAGCAGCTCCTGTAAAATGGCCAGGGTAAGGGATTTGTAGCGGTACTGCTCCATATCAAAGTGGATCCCGACTCCCAGGGCCTCGCCCCGGCGCAACAGGATGCGGATCCGTTCTCCCACCTTGGCTTTGGCCCCTGCCGGGTCGATGGGGTCGAACTGGGAATAGAAGGCCGTCAGCTTCACCGACACTTGGGGCATAGGCTGCGGCTGCGGCCAGGTTTTGACCACCTTTGCCAATTGCTCCATCGCCTGTAGGTAGCGCTCCAGGTAGGATTGGGCTTCGGCTTCGGTGAGGACGGCTTCCCCCAGCAAATCCAGGGTAAAAGCCATGCCTTGGCGGTGCAGAGTTTCCAGCGTTTGGCTCACCTGCTGCAGGGTTTCTCCGGCAATGTAGCGACGGGCCAGGGCTTCTACAGCAGCGGTGAGGGTGCTGGCGGCCAACTGTCCAGGCAGAGAATGGGGGTCGGCAAAGTTGAGTAGGTTTTTCAGTATCCCCGGCAACTCTACTGCCGGATCCAAGAGATACTCTTGAAGATGGCGAGCCATCTCTGCTTTGCTTTTCAGGCTGGGCAAAACATCGATCAAGCGGAACAACTGGGTGCGCAAATGGGGGTTCTCCATCGCCCAGGCCAGCAGCCTGTCCTCCCAACGCAGTTGATCCCGCCATTGGGCCAGCAGGGATCTCCCCTCGCCCCGAAGGGAATTCAACAGAGACTGGGCAAGTGCTTGGGTTTGAGCCTCATAGGCGAGAGGAGCAGCTTGGGCAACCATAGGGCAATCGGAAGTAGAGCTGGCGGGATCCCACTATCCTGTCACGGGCGGGATTGAGCCTGAGCTAGATTTTGATAAAGATGATAGTTTCGACGGCCCTAACAGGGCCACTGCGGGGCCTTAAACACCACGAGCAAAATAGTTAAAACCATTTGGATACAGGAGAGCTATGCGGGCTTTTGTTGCAGGGGCTACGGGAGAAACGGGGCGGCGCATCGTCAAAGAGTTGGTGGGCCGCGGCATCCCGGTACGGGCGCTGGTGCGCAGCCGCGAGCTGGCCGCACAGGTTCTGCCCCCCGAAGCGGAAGTGGTGGTGGGAGATGTGCTGGACCCGGCCACGCTAAGGGCCGGCATGGAGGGATGTACGGTGGTGCTCTGTGCTACAGGAGCTAGGCCCAGTTGGGATCCCTTTCTGCCTTACCGAGTGGATTATGAAGGCACCAAGAACTTAGTGGATGTGGCCAAAGCCCAAGGGATCCAACACTTTGTTTTGATTTCTTCTCTGTGCGTGTCCCAGTTGTTCCACCCCCTCAACCTGTTTTGGCTGATCTTGGTGTGGAAAAAACGAGCCGAAGAATACTTGCAAAACAGCGGCCTCACCTACACCATCATTCGGCCAGGGGGCCTGAAAAACCAGGACAACGAGGATGGCATTGTCCTCTCCCAAGCTGACACTCTCTTCGAGGGCAGCATCCCTCGCCTCAAAGTAGCTCAAGTGGCTGTTGAAAGCCTATTTCAGCCGGCAGCAAAAAACCGCATCTTCGAGATCATCGCTAAGCCCGGCGTTCCCAGGCGGGAGTGGAGTGACCTCTTTGCCCTAGAAGGATAGGGCCCCGTCGGAAGAAAAGTAGTATAGGGATCTCACGCCCGAGGCTGAGGGCGTTATAATCTCCCCAGCCCTAGCGGAGGTCCCCGAGATGGCTGTGCAACTCTTGCCTCAGTGTGAGAACTTACGGGAGCATGTTGAAACGATTCTAAACCTTTGGCAGCAGGATCCCACGCTCTCAGCAAAGCAAGATACAACCCGAGTTCAGGCTTCACTGAGCAAGGCTATTTCCCCAACTTTTGAGATTGTCTTTGCCGGTGCTTTTAGCGCTGGCAAGTCGATGCTGATCAACGCCTTGTTAGAAAGGGAGCTTCTCTATAGCGCTGAAGGACACGCCACAGGGACAGAGTGCTACATCTCCTATGCAGAGCCTGACGCCGAGAGGGTAGTACTCACCTTCCTCAGCGAGCGGCAGGTGCAGGAACAGATGGCTGCCTTCTGCACTCGCTTGGGCTTAGCCCTACCCAGCGGCAACAACCTAGAGGAAGTCACCCTCAATCGCCTAAAAGAGCAGGCTGAGGCCATTGTTCAGCAGGAGGGCGGCAAAAGTAAGTCGGAACGAGCAAAGCAGGCAGATGCGCTGCGCTTATTAATTGAAGGTTTCCAGCAAAACCGCGCCAGAATTCACCCAACCGAAAACAGAGTATTTTCGATGGAACAGCTTAACCTTGGCAACCTAAGAGAAGCGGCCAGTTTTGCGCGGCGCGGTGCCAATAGTGCAGTTCTGCGGAAGATTGAGTACTACTGCCATCATCCTCTATTAGAAGACGGAAACGTTATTGTCGATACCCCTGGAATTGATGCTCCGGTTAAAGCGGATGCCGAGCGCACCTATCAAAAAATTGCCGATCCAAACACTTCCGCAGTTGTCTGTGTCCTCAAGTGTGCTACAACAGGTGAGCTGACTAAAGAAGAAACAGAACTCATTGAGCACATCCAAAGTAGCGAAAGTATTCGCGATCGAGTTTTTTATGTGTTCAACCGCATTGATGAAACTTGGTACAACTCCCAGCTAAGGCAGAGATTAGAGACCATCATTGACCAGCAGTTTCGTCAAGCCCGCCTATTTAAAACTAGTGCCCTGCTTGGCTTCTACGGCTCGCAGATCAGGGAAACGACTCGAGAAACAAGGTTTGGTCTGGATACCATTTTTGCAGAAAGTATAAAAGAGCTAGGTGGCAGAGAGCAGACACCTCAATTTATTAGCGAATTTGTCAAGTACTGTAGCTCCTCAGGCAGGCTTGTGGGATCCCCCTTCCGCCCTTCGGTGCACGGCTATGAGACTCCTATCGATAACTACGTTCGAATTCTAAGCGAGTGGGGCAAGCCCTTGATTGAGTACATGATCAAAGATAGCGGCATAGAAGAATTTCTCAGTGGGATTACTCGCTATCTGAAGGAAGAAAAGCGCCCGCAGTTGTTTATAGCTCTTGCCGATGACCTGCAGCCTCTGTGTATTGAGCTCAGAAAATCCTACCTAGATCTTTATGGAGACCTAGACAGCCAACCCAGAGAAGTCGATAGCATGATTGCCCATGAGTTAATGCTTATTAATCAGCAGTTGAATAGGATTGGTCAAGAGTTTGATGAACACATTCAAACTATGGTTAGTGAAATTATCGACGGAACGGATAAAGAGTTTGAGTATGACTTCCGAAGGCTGCAGGCCAAGATGGTGCGTAGGCTGGATGAGCTTCTGGACACATTCTCAATAGATAGTGCCTATAGCCAAGCTGTTCGCATCCACCACCGTAACTCCACAGCTCCCTTTTTGGCTGTGCTGGTTGAGGCCCTTTACTACCTATCGAATCACCTAGAGGATATACTGGTCGAGTCTGCCACCACAGTTGTGGAGAACTCCTTCCGGCGGATTATCGATCGGGTACGCAGTGCAGACTACTACAAGCAGTTGTTTCGCCTACTGGGATCCGACGGTGATCTAGAGAAAAAACTACTAGAGGTTAAGGAAAAAGTTTGCACTGCATTAGTCAGCGGCGCTCGAAAAGAGTGCGATCGGTATCTAAGAGAAAGTCCTCGCTTCTATGACGAGGGCACTTTCTCCATTTACCAGTTCCGGGAAGTTTTAAAGCAAACATCTCAGTCCTACGATATTTCCGCTATTCGAGATGCGGAGCCGGGGATCCGGCAATTGCTGAAGCTTGACTTTGAGCCCAAAGTCAGCCAGACAATACGCTCTAACTTCCGGCAAGAAACCAACAATACCCTCAAGACTCAGCTCTTGCCCGTTGCTAAGGAAGTGGCTGATGAAATTCTGCAAAAGTATCCCGAAGCAAAGCAATTTATGGAAGCGACACTTAGAAAGGAAGCAGAAGAAAGAATTACCTTAAACCAACAGCGTCTAAGGGATCTAGAAGCAAAGATCGATAGCTACAACCAAGCCGTTTCTGGGATTAACCTATGCTTACAGGCTATGGGCCTAGGTCGTGAACTTTTGCCCTCGATTTCTTTACTGAAACCTTCTTCGACCGGTGAATTAGCTGACAGCTCAGCAGGTTCTTCCGAGCAGCCAGCGAGCGAAAGTGAGCCGAGTGATGAGATCTCTGACTTAGGTAAGATTTTCCCCGAGCTGGACAGCATACTTGACGATCTGAGATAAAGCAGTTTGTTTCTCCCTACTATTTGAGGAGGTGAAGTTTTGTTGCCTAAGTCCCTGCCCTTGCAGCAATACTTAGAAGGGATCCTCTCTGTAGGGGAGAAAACTTTCAAGGTTGCTAGCCTGGTCAAAGCTGCCCAAGAGGATTTGGCCAAAAAGGAAGAGCTCAATCGCTTGTTTATTGCAGCCTTGAGATCCTCGGGGATCCTCCCACCGGAAAACCTGATTAGTATTGCCAGTAGCCTTCTTGCCACTAAACCCGAAGAAAAGCTACTGCAAGAAACCAAGTGGTTTGATCAGGGCCTGACCTGTCAGCTCTTGGTGCCGGGTAAGAAGGAGTGGGAGAAAGGCAGGGTCAGATTGCGGATCACTGTAGAGTTTGAGCCAGAGCGTACGGGCTCAGAAAGTAGTGATGGATCCCCTCTAGATGACCTTCGCACAGACAAGGAGTAGCTTAAGTTAGCGGGATGCATTAGGAGGCTGGGTCAGTGTCAAGCAACGATCAACCTCAAGATCGCCAAGATCGCTTTGTCGAGATAGATGCTTCTCCAAACACCGTCGTTGATATAGGAGGAGGCCTGATCTACTCAAAAGAGTTTATTTGGGCTTGCTTGCAAAGTGCTTATGATAACTTTGGATCTCGTTTATTCGACAAACTTAGAGCCAAAAACATTTCTGGCTCGGTCAATTTTTACCAAATAACTGATGCGAGAGGGATCCCTGCTAAACTTTTACGTCCTAGCTTGCCATGGGTTGATGGCAGAGTTAGGGTAAGGCTAATAGTTGAGTTTGAGCCAGAAGATCCAGGATCAGCAAGCGATGGATCTTCTCTGGATGACCTTCGAAAGGATGCCGATTAGCCAGGTCTGTTAGCACTAGGAAACAAGACATGCTTGACTCGATACTTCTCAAAGTAGATGATAAAGAAACTGCCGTTGCGATTGGCGACCAAATCTATCTTCCTAGTGTTTTGCACAGTGCAATTATTGATTACCTTCTTGCAGATATTGCACGAACAAATAGCCACCTTCGCTCAAAAAAGGTTCACGTAGAAATTAGAGCTTTAGTAGAGGGAGTAAAATCCCGAATCTTACAGCCTAGAAGGGATTGGTCTGAGGGAAAGGTATCCCTTAAAGTTTGTCTCGAGTTTATTCCCGATAGCCCATCTCGAGACTCCGAACTAGATAGTTTTCGCAATACAGGTGAGTAATGGATGAAAGAGAAAAAACCTGGTGAGAGGCTCCCGATCCCAGCATCTGTGCGGGAGTATGTCTTCCAAAGGGATGGCTTCCGCTGCCGCAGTTATGGCAAATCGCCCCCAGAGGTGCAGCTTCAGGTTGATCACATCGTCCCCCTTGCCCAGGGCGGCAGCAACGACATCAGCAACTTGCAAACCCTGTGCAAAGTCTGTAATCAGCGCAAAAAGGACAGGTGGGATCCCCGCTTTCGCCGCCGTTTCGATCTCTAGGGAGCTGAGACCTACCTCAAACAACAGACGGAAAGCCTATCCCTAACCCCCCTCTCCCTCAGAGGGGTTGGGGGTGAGGGCAGCAGCGCGAAGTGCTTGGGTAGGTGGCAAAGTGAAAGTGTTTGAATTGTGTTTGAACCGACTATAAAGCTTGTGCAGCGCCTCTAAGGAGAGCTCGCAGAGTCGCCAACAGCTCAGTCCTCCTCCGCTGCAGGAGCAGGGGCCTCGGCTAGCCGACACACCTGCTTGAGGAGCTGGGCCTCAACAGCGGCGTCGTAGAGCCGCAAAGTTAGGCGAGGCACCCGCAAGGAAGCGGTAATTCGCCCTGCCGGCAGATCCAACCACACCAGCTGTTTTTGAAAGCAGCGGCAGGTGGCCCCTATCTCCTGCGCCAGCTCTTCCACCTCCGGCCAGCTCAGGCAGCGCGGCAGCAGCAGGTCTGTGGCCCAGCCCCTTCCACACTCTCGCCGCCTCAGGATGCGCACCTGCATGGATCCCTAAATCCGCTCGGCGTAGAACTCACACCAGGGATCCCCTTTCTCTCTGGCTTTGGTCTCCTTCCCGTGAAACAGCCCACCCCGCTGGAAGAGGCGGTTGTAGAAGACTTGATCCAGAATCGGCTTCTGCTGAATGTTGCCGTCGTAAACCAGATTCATCAGCGCCGGCACCGCCCCTTGGGCAAAATAGCAGGTCGGATAATCTGCCCGTGGGTAGGAAGCCAAAAAGTAGCTGGTCTCGTAGTTGCCGTCAATCACTGCCCGGCAGGAATGATCGCTCACCACCTCCAAAGCCTGCCAACGACCCCACCCCAAGCTGCTGGCTACGGCATAGGCCCCGTGGATCCAGTCGGTATCCTTTTCCAGCATTGGCCCCACAAGGGTTTCCCACTCCAGGGACTCCATGATGTTGCCAAAGGTGTAGAAGACACAGACATGGCCCGATTCGCGCACCAGATCCTCTGCCACCTGCTGCAGACCGGGTTGCACTGCTTTCAGCTCTTCCAAAAAGCGGTACTGGATGCGGTTGTAGTAATTGGCAGGCATGCGCGTGAGCAGCACGTTGAAGGCGCGAATCTGCCCCCGTTCATCTCCTGCCAAAGGCAGGCTCCACAGAGCTTCGTTGACCGCGTCATAGTCCACCGCTGTTATCGGCTTGGGCAGATCGGCTGGACGTTCGATGAGCTTGCCCATGCCGGGGCTAGGAACCAAAGTCTGAGGCCGTGGCAGCCGAGTAGCCTGGATCAGGCAGCGATCCTTGCGCGTAACCGCCATGCACTCCGTTTCCTCTGCCGTGTAGCTGCCCAGCTCGCCAAAAGTGGCATCCAGCGCCGCCGCCACATAGCCCACGGCCAGATGATCGATGGGACGAGTGCGGTTAGCCTGATCCCCGTACTTGCTCAGCCAGCCTTCTGCGTAGTGGGAGTGGGTGAGCTGGGCTTCGCCACCGCTGGGGCTGGCCTGCAGCTCCAGTCGCCCCAAGCCGAGAAAGCCGAACAACTGGCACGCCACCGCCAGCCGCTCTGCTGCCTGCTGCACTCCCAAGGTTTTAAAAGCGCCCTGGAGCAAGCTGTGGAAGATCTCCTGAGCTGCCGTACGCAGGATGCTCACCCCATCGATCCAGTCCGGATCCTCAATGGTCTGCTGCAAAAATAGGTTGTAGTGGTGGCAGTGGAAAATCACCGGCTCGCCAAAGAGAGAGAGCAGCTTGCGAGCGCGGTCAAGGCGTAAATGCTCCAACATAGATGGCCTGATCTCGAGGGGATAGGAAGGGAGAACAGTTAACGACTCCCACAACTTTAGCCTTTAGCTAGGCAAGGCAATCGGCAGATGTTCTCTGCCCAAAAGATCGGCCACCGCTTTGTAGAGAATGCGCAGCTCCTGTCGGTTCAGGGTGCCTTTTTCAAGGCGGTTGCGGTCAATGCCCGTTTTCAAAGACAGGCGCAGGGCGACAAAGTTGGGATCCGGAGCGTAGCGCTTGGCGTAGCTAATCAAAGCCTGAGCAGTGGATAGAGTGTCGTCTTGAACAGGGGGCAGCAGTGGTTTGCCGTCGATGAGAATGGCCTTAAGCCGGTCTGAAATCGTCTTGAGGTCGGTGATGGAACGGGTCAGAAACAAAACAAAGTAGGGGCTTTTGGGAAAGGCTTTGATGACAACCCGCAACGCCGGAGTACCTGCCAAAAGGTAGTCCGCCTCTTGGACGGGGCTAACGGTTTGACAAAGGCGGCTATTGGCCTGCAACAAGTCGCCGGCGTAGGTGCCTAAACGTTCTAGGGCTTGCTCCTCTTGGGAGTCGCTGGCATAGGTTACTTTGGCTACTGTGGCACCGTCAGTGACCCGCCCTGTCAAGACGGCAATCAGGCCAGGGAGTCCAGCAATATGCTGCTCAATTACACTTTGCAGGGTGCGGACAGCCATGCTCTCCTCTGAGGTTAAGACTAGGTTTCCCCTTATTGTAGCGGTTAGGAAGCCTAACCTACGAATGTTTACTGATGTTAACGAAGCTCCCCGAGGAGGCTCAGCCCTCGCGCCACGGATCCCAGTTCTCATGAAATTTGCCTTCCAGAATGGCCTGGCGCATTCTTCGGGTGTAGCGCACGAGCTCCGTGATATTGTGGATGGAAAGCAGAGTGTAGCCCAGGATCTCTTGGGCGCGGATGAGGTGGCACAAATAGGCGCGGCTGAAGTGGCGGCAGGTGTAGCAAGGGCACTCAGGATCGATGGGATCCAGGCTGCGGCGGTGTTCGGCATTCTTGATGTTCCAGCGTTGGCCGCGGCTGATCACGGTGCCGTGGCGGGCATAGCGCGTGGGAATGACACAGTCAAACAAGTCCATGCCGGCAGCCACTGCCGCCCGCATCTCGGCATAGGTGCCCACCCCCATGAGATAGCGGGGGCGATCGGCTGGCAAGAGGGGGGCTGTTTGTCGCACCACCGCGTGCATTAGCTCCACCGGCTCTCCTACGCTGACGCCGCCGATGGCATAGCCGGGTAGATCCAGCCGACAGACTTCTTCCGCTGCCTGCCGACGCAGCTCCGGGTAAACCCCCCCCTGAACAATGCCAAACAAAGCCTGATCGGAGCGGCGGTGGGCTTCCACGCAGCGCTTCAGCCATTGAGTAGTCCGCCGCACCGCTGCTGCCACCGCCTCAGGGCTAGCAGGATAGGGCGGGCACTCGTCAAAGGCCATGATGACGTCTGCCCCCAGAGCATTTTGGATTTGGATAGACAGCTCCGGGGTGAAGTGAATAATTCGCCCATCGCGGGGCGAGCGAAACGTTACCCCTTCCTCGTCGATTTGGCGGATGGCGCTGAGGCTAAAAACTTGGAAGCCGCCTGAATCCGTGAGGATGGGGCCTGGCCAGCCCATGAAGCGGTGCAGGCCCCCCGCCGCTTGAATGATCTCTTCGCCGGGCTGTAGGTGCAGGTGATAGGTGTTGCTGAGGATAATGTGGGCGCCGGTTTCCTTGAGTTGAGCAGGCGTGAGGGTTTTCACATTGGCCAGCGTTCCCACCGGCATAAAGCAGGGGGTTGGGATCTCGCCGTGGGGGGTAGTGAAATAGCCGGCCCGCGCCTGCGTGTTGGGGCAGGTGCCCTCGCAAACAAAAGTAAAAGCCGCCAAGGTTAGCGCTCTGGATCCACTGCCTGCGCAGCCGAGCTTAGCATAAGAATAGGATCCCCTTCTAAAGCCCCCCAGCCCTTGACAGGGATCCCCTTTCTTGGGCATTCTTATAGATCGCCGCGGAACTGGCGGAATGGTAGACGCGCTAGATTCAGGTTCTAGTGGCAGCAATGCCATCGGGGTTCAAGTCCCCGGTTCCGCATTTCTTTGGATTGGTTGCTACCTACTCCATCACCTCAACGTAGAGCAAGCTCTAAAAGAATCTTGCTTGGCTGCAGAACTCCTGTGAGGCCGGCAAAGGCCGTAACTTTTAGAGAGTCAGCTCTTTTTCGATTTGGGAGAGCTTGATACGAGCAAGAGCCAAGTTGCCTTTCTCTCGATCCAAAGCCAGATAGAAAAATAGCCCAGGTATGTGCTTAAGTAGATACATCAGGTGATACTGAGTCTCCAGAATAATAAGTATCTCTTCGATTCTGTCGGTGAACTTAAGAGACTCTGCAACTCGCATCTTGGCGCGGATCACCTCTGTGTTTCCGGCAATGGCCAACTCCAGATTAGCTTCGGGAAAGGCAGGGCTGTTGGTGCCCTTAAACCCCAGACACATTCCGGTCTTCCAGTCCCCCAAAGCGACGCCCAGTGCCCCGTCAATGGTGAGAGCCTTCACCAGACTGTCTTGAAGCTTGTTCATAAGGCTGCCCTATCCCAGAAGCTTGATCCTAAAGTGCGTCCGATCATGATAGGCCCTTCATTAGAAGGTTTCAACTTAAAAATACTAGAACTTGTTTATTATTAAGATAAGTACAACTAAATGCTAAATGCGTTAAGCGAGAGTCGTCGAGATTTTCTTGCCTTTACGTGCATCTGTATAGCTTCTTGAAAGCCAAGTCCCTGAGATCACGCTGGCTTTCTATGAAAACAAGGGCATCTCCCCCAAGGCAGGCAGTACGGCTCCCGCTTGGTTCGTTTGGGGGCATAGATCCTTGAGGATTTCGGCAAGGCGGTCGGGGAGTTATGCTGGGGTTGTCTCTTTTACCAGGCTGCTGAGGTTCACCCACGGCAGCGCCGGATCCCGTCTCTCCAGCTTGACCCATGCCCAAGGCTCCCCTTCCCCCCAACGAAGAAGAGCGGCTGGCTGCCCTACGAGAGTATCAAGTTCTCGATACAGCCCCTGAAACTGCCTTTGACGAGATCGTCCGGCTTGCTGCTTACATCTGCGGCACGCCCATTTCGCTAGTAACTCTTATTGACGAGCATCGCCAGTGGTTTAAGGCCAAGTTCGGCATTGAGGGCATCGAGGAAACGCCGCGGGATGTGGCCTTCTGTGCCCACGCCATTCTCTCGCCCAAAGAGCCGCTGGTGGTGCCCGATGCCACCCAGGATCCGCGCTTTGCCGACAACCCTTTTGTAACCCAAGAGCCGCATATTCGCTTTTACGCCGGTGTGCCCTTGGTAACGCCGGAAGGGCAAGCGCTGGGTACCCTCTGCGTGGTGGACTACCAACCCCGGCAGCTCAGCCCGGAGCAAGTGGAGCAGCTCAAGGCCCTGGCCCATCAGGTGGGGGCTCAACTGGAGCTGCGCCGCACCTTGCGGGAGTTGGCCAAGGCTCCCTTGCTTCCCAAAGCTGGCGAGAGCAAGCCTGCTCGCAAAAACCGCTTTCTCCTCAAGGTCAGTGCTGGCCTGGGCCTGGCTGCCCTGATCTTGGGCGGGATCGCCTACTCTGCCCAGCGCAACGCCAGTCGCCTGCCCCAACTGACGGAGCAAGTGGCCGATACCCTGGAAGTGATCCAGAACCTGGAAGGATTGCTCTCAGAGATCCGTGCTGCCGAGGCAGGTAAACAGGGCTACTTTTTGACCAACGAGCCTGGCTACCTCGACGAGTACAAGGCCAGCCTTGAGGCCATTCCCACTCGTCTTAGCCGGCTGCAAGAGTTGACAGCCGACAACCCTCTCCAGCAAGGGCGCCTGAAGTGGCTGGAGCTGCTTTTGGAACAGCGTCTGAACCTTGCCCAAGATCTTATCCGGCTCCGGGATCAAGAGGGGCTGGCCGCTGTTCAAGAAGCCTTGAAGAGGAGCGAAGGGCAAAGGTTGATGGAGCGGATCGCCAACCTAGTGGAGGCGCTCCAGGAGCAAGAGCGGCTTCTGTTGCAGCAGCGCAGCGAGCAGTTCCAGCTTGCTTGGGTTAGAACCAATGCCATCCTGCTGGGGGGGCTGGCTTTTACCTACTTGCTGTTGGCCGCAGTTTATGTCCTCATTCGCCGCGAAACTGCCGAGCGGGAGCGGGCGGAAACCTTCCTCAAGCAAGAGCGGGACTTTACCAACGCCATCCTCGACACGGCAGGCGCTGTGGTGGTGGTCATGGATCCCGAAGGGCGCATCCTGCGCTTTAACCGCGCTGCCGAGCAGCTTTCTGGCTATTCGCTGGCAGAAGTCAAGGGCCAACTGCTCTGGGACTTGGGCTTGATCCCGGCGGAGGAGATGGCCGGCCTGAAGCAAGCTTTTCAACAACTTAAGGGCAGTCGCTCCCTTTTCTTGAATCGCTATGAAAACTTCTGGCGCACCAAGCAGGGGGCGCTGCGGCTCATTGCTTGGACCAACACCGCCCTGGTCAACGCCGAGGGCGAGGTGGAGTTTATCATCAGCACCGGCATCGACATCACCGAGCGCAAGCTGGCGGAGCTGGCTCTCAAAGAAAGCGAAGAGCGCTACCGGGATCTCTTTGAAAATGCCAGCGATCTCATTCAGGCTGTCGATGCCGAAGGGTACTTTCTCTACGTCAACCGCGCCTGGAAGGAGACCCTGGGCTACGACGAAGCTCAAATCCACCAAATGAGGGTTTTCGACATCATCCACCCCGACTATCGAGAGCACTGCCAGGTGGTTTTCCAGAAGCTTTTGGCTGGCCAACCTCTGGACAAGGTGGAGACGGCCTTTGTGACTGCCAAGGGCGAAACCATCTGGGTGGAGGGAAGTGTTAACTGCCGCCTTGAAGATGGGGTGATGGTCTCCACGCGGGGCATTTTCCGCAACATCACCGAGCGCAAAAAAGCTGCCGAGGAGCTGGAGCGGCAGAGCCGGCGGGCCCAACTGCTGGCCGATCTCAGCTTAAAGATCCGCCAATCGCTGGATATTGCCGAGATCCTGGAAACGGCAGTAACGGAGATCCAAGCCCTGCTCAGGGCGGATCGCGTTTTGGTCTACCGCTTCCAGCCGGATGGATCCGGGATCATCTCCAACGAGAAAACCCAGCCCGGCATCCCTTCCCTTTTGGGCGAGGTGATAGAGGATCCCTGTTTTCAGGAAAAATACGCTGAGCTCTACAGCCAGGGCCGGGTTCGCGCCATCAGCGACGTGGAGGCCGAAGGGCTGGAGCCCTGCTACCTGGAGCTGCTGCAAACAATGCAGGTGAAGGCCAACCTGGTGGTGCCCCTCTTCATGGAGCAGCGGCTATGGGGGCTGTTGTTGGCCCACCAGTGTTCCGCACCCCGCCAGTGGCAGCCGTTTGAGATCGAGCTGCTGGTACAACTGGCCAACCAAATCGGCATTGCCCTCACCCAGGCAGAGCTCCTGGAGCGGGAGCGCCAGCGCAGCCTTGAGCTAGAACAAGCCCGCAAAGCGGCAGAGCAGGCTTCTCAGGCCAAAAGCAGCTTCTTGGCCACCATGAGCCACGAGATCCGCACCCCCATGAACGCGGTGCTGGGGATGACGGGCTTGTTGCTGGAGACGCCCCTGACCCCCGAGCAGCGGGACTTTGTCGAGACCATCCGCATCAGCGGCGATGCCCTGCTGACCCTCATCAACGACATCCTGGACTTCTCCAAGCTGGAAGCCGGGGAGATGGAGCTGGAGATCCTGGACTTCGACCTGAGGGCCTGTTTGGAGGAGGTGGCGGATCTCTTTGCCCCCACTGCCCACGCCAAGGGCCTGGAGCTGGCGGTGCTTATGCCGCCGGAAGTGCCCCGCTATCTGCGGGGGGATGCGTCGCGGCTGCGCCAAATCCTCAACAACTTGGTGAGCAACGCCATCAAGTTCACCCATCAAGGGGAGGTGGTCATCCAGGCCGAGCTGCTGCAAAAAACGGCCACCCATGTCCAACTGCGGCTCTCGGTAAGGGATACAGGGATCGGGATCCCCAAGGAAGCGCAAGCCAAGCTGTTTCAGCCCTTCACCCAAGTGGATGCTTCTACCACCCGCAAATACGGGGGCACAGGGCTGGGCCTGGCCATTTGCAAGCAACTGACAGAGCTGATGGGGGGCAAGATCTTCCTAGAGAGCGAGGTGGGCCGCGGCAGCACCTTCAGCCTCGAGCTGACCCTGGAAAGACAACCCTACGCCCGACAAATCTCCCAGCACCCCGCCCGCATCCCTGTCAATCTCCAGGGCAAGCGGCTGTTGGTGGTGGACGACAACGCCACCAACCGCAAGATTGTCCGCTGCCAGGCCACCGCTTGGGGCATGGTGGTGGAAGAAGCCGAAAATGCCTACCAGGCTCTGGACAAGCTGCGCCAGGCTGCGCGGGAAGGGATCCCCTTCCCCTTGGCGGTTTTGGACATGCAGATGCCGGAGGTGGATGGGGAAACCCTGGGCCGCTGGATCAAGGCGGATCCCGAACTGTCCCCGACGCAACTGGTGATGATGACCTCGCTGGGGTTGGGGGAGCACTCCCGCCGCGCCGCCGAGATTGGCTTTGCTGCCTACCTAACCAAGCCGGTCAAGCAAACGCGATTGCAAGAAGCTCTGGTCATGGCCCTGGGCAAGTCTTCCGGCCTGGCCACCGCGCTGCTGGGCATGGGCCCACCCCTTTCGCAGAGTGCGCCCTCGGCCAGCCGCCCCCAGCAACCCCTGCGCATCCTCTTGGCCGAAGACAACCCCGTCAACCAGAAGGTGGCCCTGCGCCAGCTGCAGAGCTTGGGCTACCTGGCGGATGTGGTGGCCAACGGCCAGGAGGTGCTGGATTTGCTGCAGCAAGTCAAGTACGACCTCATCCTCATGGATTGCCAGATGCCGGTGATGGATGGCTACGAGGCCACCCGCCGCCTGCGCCAGCAGGAGCGGGGATCCGGCCACCGCACCGTGGTGATTGCCATCACGGCCAACGCCATGCAGGAGGATCGGGAGCGCTGCCTGCAAGCGGGCATGGACGACTATCTCAGTAAGCCGGTGCTAAAGGAGGATCTGGAAAAAGTGCTCAACCACTGGAGCCAAAGGATCGCCCCTTCCGCAGCAGGAGCAGCCAACGGGGCGGCTTCGTCCGATCCGCCTTCTCCTGAAGCTGCCGGCGGTGACCCTGCTCCCACGCTGCCCTACCCCATCGACGCCGCCTACTTGGAGCGGGTTACGGGAGGTGACCGCCAGTTTCAGCGGGAGCTGCTGCAGGTGTTTGTCCAAGATGGCCAGGACCAGTTGCCGCGGCTGCGCCAAGCTCTTGCAGCGGGTAATGCCGAAGACTTGAGGAAAATTGCCCACCGCCTCAAGGGAGCTAGCGCCAACGTGGGAGCCAATGCCTTTTGTCAAGTAGCTCGCGAGCTAGAACACCTGGGGGTGCAACTGGCGCAGCCGGGATCCCCGGCTGATGACCCAAAATGGGCAAGCGCTTCCCAGGGCCTGGAGGAGCTGGAGCGCATCTTGGCCGACATTTGCCAGTACCTGCAGGAATTGGAAGGCTAGGGCGATCCCAGACTTGTCGCCCTCACCCCCAGCCCCTCTCCCAAAAGGAGATGGGGATCAAGCGGCGAACCATTGGAGGTAGGAGGAACAAATTGGCGCGGCTGTTTGGCTGCGCTCTGGCTCGGAAATGCAGCAAAAGCCCGGCTGCTTGATCAGTCTGGAAGAGGACAGCCGGGCAGAAAGTATCTAGCTAGTGCTTCGACCCAATCAGGCGGGCTGGGATCACATCAGGCCAATTTGAGAGAGGATCCCTTGGCCGGTCAGCAACTCGGTGGCCACGCCGATCACAAAGCCCAACATCGCCAGACGGCCATTCCATTTTTCGGCAAAGGTGGTAAAGCCGAACTTAGCTTCTTGGTTTTCCATAGTCTTAACTCCATCAAGGGGTGACATCTCTAATGTGGCTCAAGTATTAAAAACTGTCAAGTTTTGTGTCGAGAGCTAACAAGTGCAGCTTCTCCCCTTGACTCAGCGCCTTTGGTATTGGCGGTCGCCAAACAGGACTTGCCGTTCCTCGTCGCTGAGGGGCTGGTCTGGGGATCGGCGCGCCTCTGCCAACAGTTGCAGGCCCTTCTGCACAGCAGGGCGGGCCTCGATGGCTGCCAACCAGCGTTTGACGTTGGGGAACTCTTCGATGTTCAGCCCCTGCCGTGGGTAGCTTCGCATCCAGGGGAAGCTGGCAATGTCGGCGATGGAGTAGTCGCCCGCCAGGTACTCCGACTCGGCCAAGACCCGTTCCGCCACGCCAAACAAGCGCCGGGTCTCGTTAACGTAGCGGTCGATAGCATAGGGGATCCGCTCTGGGGCGTAGTGCTGAAAGTGGTTGGCCTGGCCCATCATCGGCCCAATGCCGCCCATTTGGAACATCAGCCACTGGATGACGCGATAGCGGGATCCGATGTCGCTGGGCAGGAGTTTCCCGGTTTTCTCGGCCAGGTACATCAAGATGGCGCCCGACTCGAACAGGGCATAAGGCCGGCCTCCAGGCCCATCGGGATCCACAATGGCCGGTATTTTGTTGTTGGGGCTGATCTTGAGAAATTCCGGGTCGAACTGGTCGCCGCGGCCAATGTCGATGGGAATGACCCGGTAGGGGATCCCTAGCTCCTCCAGCAGGATCGAGACTTTGTAGCCGTTAGGGGTGGGCCAAGCGTAGAAATCCAGCATGGGCAAGGGTTCTTAGGCCGGTTGTTCTGCCCATTCTAGCCCGCCTACCCCAAAGCCCCCGGCATCAACCCCTTAGTGTTGGTTTTTCCTAAGCTTAAATCGGTTTTTTCCAATACACCAGCCCATCTTCTCCGTTGTTGTAATAGCCCTTGCGGCGTCCCAGCAATTGAAACCCTGCCGATTCATAGAGGTGGATGGCGGCGTGGTTGGAAGCCCTCACTTCCAACGTGGCCCAGCGACAGCCTGCTACCCTAGCTTGGTCTAGGAGCGCTTCTAGGATCCTGCGGCCCAAGCCTTGTCGCCGGTGACCGGGATCCACCGCCAGCGAGATGATGTGGCCTTCTTCTTCGATGCGCCAGAGGATGCCAAAGCCCACCAGCGCTGGTGCTGTTTGCGTCGCGAGGTCTGGAGAGGGAAGGGAGAACTCTGTTCGGCCCGAGCCACAGGAAGCGCCAACGGCAACCGGTTCCGCCACAACCCCAATCACCGTGCTGGTGGGCCGTTCCAGCTCCGCGCGATACCCCTGTTCCCCCCAGTGTCCGCCGTAGCAGCGTCGATCTAGCTCCAGCAATTGGGGCAGGGCGGTGATGTCGAGCATCTGCAGCCGATAACTTGTGCTACTCATGGTGGTCTAGTCCCGCAATTCGCAGAACTCCGATAGCAACAACTGCCCAAAGGGATCGTCATCCGGGGCGGCGTAGGGCAGGGCTCGGCGGCTAAGGCTCAAGATCTGGCCCCCCGATTGGGAATGGGGCTTGAGCTCGTAGTCGATCCCTTCTTGGAAGCCGGCCTCCTGGAGGTAATCTTGGGCGGCTTTGAGGATCCCTGCTCGCAGTTGGGCTTTGACGGCGGGGGCCATGAGGTGGCGAACAAACCAGCGGGCACTGTCGGGATCCACCTCAGCAAGGTATTGGAGAGCGGGGGTCAACACCGCGGAGCGCTCTTGGGGAGAGAGGCTGTTGACCTGCTGCGCCACCGCGGGCACATCCCGCCGTTGCAGGGCCGCGATCAGGGCTTGGATGGCAGGAGAAAAGGTGGGATCCATGGCTGGGGATACCAGAGGGCTTCGAGGGTATGGACAAGGTCTGCCGCTTCCGCAGGAGAAGGAGGATGGGGTAGACAGACCGTGACATGGCCCAGCTTGCGCCCGGGGCGGGCAGGGGTTTTGTGGTACCAGTGCAGCGTGGCATTGGGGATCCCCGCCAGGCGCTGCCGCTTTTGGGCATAGTCACTGCTGGAGTGCTCATAACCCAAGAGGTTCACCATCACTGCCCCCCCACACTTGAGAGAGGGATCCCCCAAGGGGAGGCCGGTGATGGCCCGCAGGTGCTGCTCAAACTGGGAGGTGTGGCAGGCTTCCAGGGTGTAGTGGCCGGAGTTGTGAACCCGCGGCGAGATCTCGTTGATCCAGATCCCGGCCTTGGGGTGGGGCGGCGGCACCCAGAAGAGCTCGATGGCGAACACACCCACCGCGTCCAACTTGTCCATCACCTTGACCGCCAGGTCGCGAATCTCGGCCTCGACAGTCGGGGGAATGCGGGCGGGCGCCAGCACATAGCGGCAGACCTGCTCGATCTGCACAGTTTCCACCACCGGGTAGAGTTGGATCTCCCCCGCCAGCCCGCGGGCCACGATCACCGCCAGCTCCCGCTCAAACGGGATCCACTCTTCCAGCAGCAGCGGGATCCCGGCATACTCGGCCAGAGCCTGTTGCAAGGTTGCTCGGTCGGGCAGGATGCGGGTGCCCTGGCCATCGTAGCCCTGCCGCCGCCGCTTGAGCACCACCGGAAAGCCCAACCCAGATAAGTCTGCCGTCTCCGCAGGGCAAAAGGCCGGCACCGGCACCCCCAACTCCGCCAAGAACTGTCGTTGGTGCAACTTGTCCAGCAGCGGCTCTAGGGTGCTCAGGCGAGGGCGAAAGCGGGATCCCTGCGGATCCAACTTGCGCAGCTCCGGCAGCGGGATGAACTCGTTCTCAAAAGTTACCACCGGGCAGCGTTGCAGCAACTGGGCTGTGGCCTGAGTGTCCGTCACAGCACCCCAGACCACACCGTCGGCTACTGCCGCCGCCGGATCGGTGGGGGCAGCGGCCTGCACGATCAGCGGGATCCCCAAGGGGCGGGCCGCCAAAGCCAACATCTGCGCCAACTGCCCGCCGCCGATCACCCCCACCGGTTGGAAGCTCTGGGTTTTTGGGGATACCTGGGGTTCCACCACTGTCTCGCTATACTGACGGGTATGCTGCTATCTGTTGCATCTTGGATCCAGAAATCATTATGGGATCCCTTGCCCTCGAGCGCTAGGAGCAAAACAGTGCAACCCCCTCAACCCTCTGAGCTCAGAGCTTTGATTGACCGGGCCTTGGCAGATAAGATCTTGACCCGTGCTGAACAACAGCAGATCCTCAATGCCGTCATGGCCGATCAAGAGATTTCCCCAGAAGAGCACGAGCTGCTGGAATTGGTTGTGGAGCGCCTCAGCAGCGGCGAGATCCAAGCTGTGGATTGAGCCCCATCCCCAGGTTCTCCTCAAAACTTCAGAGAACGGATCCCTACTTGGGCTGCCGGGCACTCTGTCGTCCTGGGCCAGTTCCGGTGGGCGGATCGCCTAGAATAATTCAGAACCCACCTGTTTCTGCTGCCATGAGTTCTCGCTCTTCAGATTGGTTCACGCGGGCTCGCCACCTTTTCTACGGCGCGGCCACTGCCCTGGTGGAGATCCTCCAAGACCCGGAAAAGCGGGCCGAAAACCTCAACCGCCTCTCGATGGATCTGGCACAACTGGCAGCAGAACTGGAGCAAAAGGGGGAGCTGATCGAACAGGAAGCCGTTCGCTACGTTGAAAGTCTCAGGGATCCAGCCGCCAACGCCCCCGCCCCAGAGAGCGAGAGGCCCGCCCCTGCCGAGAGCAGCCCCCCGACCACGGCTTCCCCTGCCCCTATCTCCAAAGAAGAGATGGCCGAGCTGATGGAGCTGATCCACCAGATCGAGTCTTTGCGCCTGGATCTGGAGCGGTTGCGCACCGAGCCTCCCTCTGCCTCGTCCTGAGTCTTGTGCGGTTCGACGTCATCACCCTCTTCCCAGAATTTTTTGCAACGCCGCTGCGCATCGGGCTGGTGGGCAAAGCCCTGGAGCAGGGGATCGCCGAGGTTCACTGCACCAACCCGCGGGACTTTGCCACCGACAAGCACCGCCGGGTCGATGATGAGCCCTACGGGGGTGGGGTGGGCATGGTGCTCAAGCCAGAGCCCTTTTTTGCTGCCGTCGCCTCCCTGCCCCGCCTGGATCCCCGCGAGATCATCTTGCTCACGCCGCAGGGACAACCGCTGCACCAGGCGCTGCTGCAAGAACTTGCCCAAAAGGCGCAGCTCATCCTGCTCTGTGGCCAGTACGAGGGCTTTGACGAGCGGATCCGCCAATATCTGGCCACCCGCGAGGTGTCGCTGGGCGATTTTGTCTTGACGGGGGGGGAGATCCCGGCGCTGGCCCTGATCAACGGCGTGGTGCGGCTCTTGCCGGGTACAGTTGGTAAGATAGATTCGCTGAGGAGCGAAAGTTTCGAGACGGGGCTGCTGGAGTATCCCCAGTACACCCGTCCGCCGGAGTTTCAAGGGCACAAGGTGCCGCCGGTGCTTCTCTCAGGCGACCACCGAGCCATCGCCCGTTGGCGTCTGCAACAGCAGTTGGTTCGCACCTGGCGAAGGCGGCCAGACCTGTTGGCCAAACGCCCCCTCACGCCCGAAGAACAACAGTTGCTGGCAGAGGGGCTGGCCGAGCAGCACACCGATGTAGAGGAACAGGATCAATGTTTGTAAACCGTCTCCGCTCCCCCCTCAACCCCCGGCGCGGGATCCCTGCGGCCCTGGGTCTGCTTCTGCTGGGGATCCTGGCCAGCGCCGAGGTTGCCTTGGCCCAAAGGGGAGATGTCAATGAGGCCATCCGCCGCGACCGCAACGTCCAGTTGTTCGACGGCACCAGCATCGACATGAACGATCTCCTGCGGGCCGTCGAGTTTCTCTCCCGGCAAAATGCCGCCTCGCGTTGGGACAGCCGGGCAGAGATCGACGCAGCGGTAGAGCAATTCAACCAATCCCGCCGTCGCTCTCTTCCGCTTTCTCCCGGCTCCTTGACGCCTGAGCCCGCCCCTTGAGTGGGATCCCACCCCCGCCAGATCTGTTAGGATCACAAAGCTAATCTTGTGTGCGCTGAAAGGTGGCGCACCGTTTTCGGGATCCAGCAGGAGATACCGCCGTGGTTAAGAGCACCTCTTCCAGCAAAGCCGATACGGAGCAACGTTTGGATCCCGCCAGCCGGGGCCACTCCAAAGACAGTTCCACCGAACCCAAAGGAATCCCGGGCTTTATCCAAGAGACCCGTGCGGAATTGGGCAAAATTGTCTGGCCGAGCCGCCGGCAATTGATCGGCGAGTCGGCAGGCGTCTTGCTGATCGTGTTGGCTTTTGCTTCCTTCATCTACCTGGTCGATCAACTGTTTGCCTGGGTAGCCACTCAACTGTTCTCGTGATGTTTTGTCCTAGAGGATCCCTGTCTTTGGGGGCAAGAGAGCTATGGATGGCTACAGGGAGGATGCGAGGTGATGAGCACAGAGCAGCAGAAACGTCGTGGGCGCCCTGTGGAACACTTTGAGCCTGCAGACGCGATCCCGGAAATGGAGGAGGGGGAAGGACAAGGTCGCCGTAACCTGCGCTGGTACGCGGTGCAGGTGGCCTCAGGCTGCGAAAATAAGGTGAAAAGCACCCTGATGCAGCGGGCGGCTGCTTTGGATGTGGCAGATCAGATTGTCGAGGTGGTGATCCCGAAGCGGACGGGCTTCAAACTGGATCGAGCCGGCAAGCGCCAGGAACAAGAGGAAAAGGTCTTTCCCGGCTATGTCCTGGTGCGCATGGATCTCAACGACGACACCTGGATGGTGGTGAAAACCACCCCCAACGTGATCAACTTTGTCGGCACGGAAGAAAAACGGGCCTATGGTCGTGGTCGGGGCCATGTGACGCCGCGGCCCCTCAGCCAGAGCGAAGTTCAGCGTATCTTCAGCAGCGTCGAGGTGGAGGAAGTGCCCCTCAAAATCCAGATGGCGCCTGGGGATCGCATCGAAGTCCTCTCCGGCCCCTTCCAGGGTTTCTACGGCGAGGTGGTGGATGTCAGCCCGGAGCGGGGCAAGCTCAAGGCTTTGATCTCGATTTTCGGGCGCGACACCCCGGTAGAATTAGAGTTTGGTCAAGTGCGAAAAGAGGTGTAACCGCGTTTCATGGCTAAGAAGTTGGTGGCCGTGGTCAAGTTGGCCATTCAGGCGGGCAAGGCCACCCCCGCCCCTCCCATCGGCCCGGCCCTGGGCCAGCACGGGGTCAACATCATGGCCTTTTGTAAGGAATACAACGCCAAAACGGCGGATCAAGCCGGCATGGTGGTGCCTGTAGAGATCTCCATCTTCGAGGATCGCAGCTTTACCTTCGTCCTCAAGACGCCACCGGCTTCGGTGTTGATCAAGAAGGCTCTGGGTATTGAGTCCGGCTCCAGCGAGCCCCACAAAACCAAGGTGGGATCCCTGACGCGGGCGCAACTGCGGCAGATCGCCGAGCAGAAGCTGCCGGATTTGAATGCCCACGATGTGGAGGCGGCCATGAAAATTATCGCCGGCACCGCCCGCAGCATGGGGGTGACGGTGGTGGATTGATGAAGGATCTTCAGTCTGATTGTTGTCTTGAAGTTTTGGGGGAGAGAGGTTCTCGCCAGTACCCCGAGGAGAAACGATGGCTCGAAAACTGTCCAAACGTATGCAGGCTTTGCGGGAGAAGGTGCAGCCCATTGCCTATCCCCCCGCGGAAGCTTTGGCCCTGATGAAGGAGACGGCCACCGCCAAATTTGACGAGGCGGCAGAGGTTCACATCCGCCTGGGGATCGATCCCAAGTACGCCGACCAACAACTGCGCACCACCGTCGTCTTGCCCAGGGGCACCGGCCAAGAGATCCGGGTGGCGGTGATTGCCCGCGGCGAGAAAGTGACGGAAGCCCAAAATGCAGGGGCGGATCGGGTTGGGTTTGAAGACCTGATCGAGGAAATCGGCAAGGGCATGATGGATTTTGACCTGCTGATCGCCACCCCCGATGTGATGCCCCAAGTGGCTAAGCTGGGGCGGCTGCTGGGGCCGCGCGGCCTCATGCCCTCTCCTAAGGGGGGAACGGTGACCATGGATCTGGCTCAGGCCATCAAAGAGTTCAAAGCCGGCAAGCTGGAATACCGGGCCGACCGCACCGGCATTGTGCATTTGATCTTCGGCAAGTGCAAGTTCCCCGTCGAAGCGCTGCTGGAAAACCTGAAGGCGGTGCAGGAATCCATCGATCGCAACCGTCCCTCTGGGGCCAAGGGCAAGTATTGGCGAACCCTACACGTTGCTGCTACAATGGGTCCCTCGATCGAGGTTGACATCAATGCCCTGCGGGAGCTGAAGCTGGCGACTTAAGCCTGGCTTTGGCGCTGCGATGGGAGAAGAGGGTTTGAGTTGACGGATTTACAGGAGGATCCCGGCAAAGCGTCTTTATACAGCCGAATATCGAGCCGAAGACAGCAGGTGCCCACGGGCTTAATGTCCTGCCGAGGTTTGAGCAAAGTCTAGAGGGATCCCTTCTGGGGTCGCTTTTGATGGAGCGCTTATCTCAGTGCGTCTCGGCCTTGGCTGGGACGCATTTTGTTTGGCGGATCTCTCTTCCACCGGCAATCCCCATTCAACCCTGGGTGACCATTGACAACAAAGGAGGTGAGCGCATGGGCAAGCAACCTGTAGCGAAGAAAGCGGAGATCGTCGATGAGGTGCGATCCCTGCTGCAAGCCAGCCAAATGGTGCTGGTGATCGACTACAAGGGGCTGACCGTTTCGGAGATGAACCAACTGCGGGCAGAGCTGCGCAAGTCGGATTCGGTTTGCATGGTTGTTAAGAATACCCTAATGCGGCGGGCCATCGCCGACCAAAAAGCTTGGGCAGGGGTTCTCCCCTTCTTGGCAGGGCCGACGGCCTTTATCTTGATTCGGGGCGATATTGCAGCTGCCCTGAAGGCGTATCAAGATTTTGCCAAGCAAACCAAGAAAACCGAGTTCCGTGGCGCCGGTATCGAGGGGCTATCCCTGACCTTGGATCAGGCCAAAGCCATCGCCGAGCTGCCGCCCAAGGAGGTGCTCATGGCCCAAGTGGCGGGCGGCCTTAAGTCGGTGGCCACCGGCTTGGCGGTCGGGATCAATGCGGTGCCCACCCAAGTGGCGCGCGGCATCCGCGAGATCCCGGCCTCGCTGGGGCGGGCCATCCGGGCCATTGCCGACAAAGAGGCCGCCTAAAGGGCTTCAGCCCAAACCTGACGTTAACCATTCTGTTACCCCTAAGGAGAAACCATCATGCCTTCAGAGCGCGTTGCAAACATTTTGGAAGAGTTGAAAGCCTTGAGCTTGCTGGAAGCTGCTGAGTTGGTAAAAGCCATCGAAGAAGCCTTTGGCGTCAGCGCGGCGGCCCCAGCCGGCGGTATGGTCATGGCCGCTCCCGCGGCCGCAGCGGCAGCAGCTCCGGCGGCAGCCCCTGAGCCGGTGGAGGAGCAAACGGCCTTTGATGTCATCCTCGAGGCTGTGCCAGCCGACAAGAAGATCGCCATCCTCAAGGTGGTGCGCGAGTTGACCGGCTTGGGCCTGAAAGATGCCAAGGATCTCGTCGAGGCCGCTCCCAAACCGGTCAAGGAGGGAGTTGCCAAAGAGGAAGCCAACGACATCAAGAAGAAGCTGGAAGAAGCCGGCGCTACTGTCAAGATCAAGTAGCTCCGGTGGCGGGGAGAGTGCCTCTCTCTCTTCTGACTAGAAAGCAAACCAAACCCAAGAGAGGGGCTGTTGTAGCCCCTCTTTGGCCGTTGCCCACCTGACTCTGTTGACGTGGGTTTCAGATCCCTGCGATGCCGAAGATTGACGTGCTGAGCGGATCGCTGCAGGCCAGCTCAGCCCAGAATCCAAGAGACTAACTCGAACCCCAGGCATCGCCACAGGCCCTGTCCACCTTTGGGGTTCTGCTTGTCGGCTATGGCTCTAGGCCATGGACTTGCGGCGGTTGCGCCGGACGGCTACCGCTTTGCGCTTGCGCTTTTCCAGGTTGGTTTCAAAGTGGCGATGGTTGCGCAGATCCCGCAAAATGCCCGCCTTGGAGACCTGGCGCTTGAAGCGGCGCAGCGCCGATTCGATCCCTTCGTTTTCGCCAATCGTCACCTGAGTCATAAAGAAGCTATCTCCTCCGTCGATGAGTAGAACGAAAGCACAATCGGGATCCCTATCCTAAACCATCTCCGCCCTGCTGCTGACGGTTACAGGGCGCGGCTGCCAAAGTTGAGGCCCGAAACCACCTCACCCTCTCTCAAATTCACGACAAACGAGGCCGTTGTTCCGGTGGAAGGCGGCGGAGAAGGCGTTGGCGTTGGGCTGGGGGCGCTGCCGATTACGGATTGTACAAAACCCACAAAGCTGGACACCCGCGTGTACACCCCATAGAAATTGGGCTGGGCGCAGCCTTTGCCAAAACTGGTGATCCCGGCCAGCGCAAAGCCGCTGCCGCTGGGCACGATCAAAGGCCCACCGCTGTCCGCCTGACAAGTATCGACTCCCCCCTGGGGAAAGCCGGCGCAGAGCATGGTGTCTAAAATGGTGCCATTGTAGGACTGGGGCGCGTTGCACACCTCGTTGGCGACGATGGGAACTTCGGCCTGTTGCAGATCCAGAGCAAAGCCGCTGGGTTCCTGGTCAAGGTCGCGGGGGAAAGTGGCTCCCCAGCCGAGGATGGTGGCAAACGTGCCGGGGGCGGTCAGGCTGGTTTGGTTGGGCTGCACCAGCGGCAGGGTAGCCAGAGCCACCGGCCGAGAGAGGCGCACCAGGGCGATGTCGTTCCCCCCCAGTTGCCCCACCCGCGGATTGTAGCCGGGGTTGATGACGATCTGTGCGGCGCGAATGCGCTGGCCGGCACCGATTTGCAAGCGGTTGGTACCCAACAACAGATCCAGGTTGCGCGCGTTCACCACCTGCTGGCCTTGATCGTTGAAAAAACAATGGGCGGCGGTGAGCACCCACTCCGGGGCAACCAGGGATCCAGCGCAAAACTGCGCCTGAAAAGGATCCGGCTCAGCCGCGTTCAACAGGGCCACCATCCAGGGAAAGGCCCCCGGCTGAGCAGGTCTGCCGCCGACAATCCGCTCCAGCCCCGATCCCGCGCGCGGCGTGGTGAACACCCGCCCCGGAGGCAAAAGGGCGGTGACGCGGTAGGTGCCGGGGGGCACGTTGAAAAAGCGGAAGTTGCCGTTGGCATCGCTGAGGGTGCTGGGCTCCCCCCCATCGAGGCGGCCATTGCCGTTCAAGTCCAAAAAGGTGGTGATGCTTGCCAGCCCTGGTTCTCCCGGATCCCGCAGGCCATTGCCGTTGAGGTCGTCAAAATGGGATCCCTCGATGCGTCCTGCAGGAGGGGCCGGGAGTGGCGGCAGGGGGCGACCGGAATCCCCTCCGCCACAGGCGCTGAGGCCCAGAGCCAGCCACAGCCCTACCAAAGGAGACCAAGAGTGAGGCCGGCTGAGACGGACGCGGAACTTTGAGGGATGAGCCATGGGCAGCTTCTCCGGGATGAAGAAGGGGGGTAGCGTCCGAGGGCGAGGGGCAGGGAGAGAGCCTGCAGTTCCTCAGCCGGCTTTGTCAGCCAAAGGATATCGTACCAGCGAAGCCCCTCGCGTGCGGAGAGAGGAAAACGTGATGCGGCGCTCGGATCTCCTCAGTTGCCTAAAACCCCAGATTCCGGCGCTCGGATGTGCAGCTTGCCTCTTGCCGCCTCTGGAAGTGGGCTGTAAAACCAAGTTGGGAGGGTGTGTGGCAGATGAATATCGCGGTCTTGGGGTTCAAGGGGGGTGTGGGCAAAACCACTACAGCGGTGCACCTGGCCCTCTACCTTCAACAACGGTGCGCAGCCCAGGCAAGTACACCCCAGGTGTCGCTGCTGCTCGACGCCGATCCCAATCGCTCCGCCTCTCGCTGGGCAGAACGGGGCTCCCCCTTTCCTGTCAAAGTGCTGGCCGGGGATCCCACCATGTCTACGCCTGGCGGCTTTCAGCATACGCTGATCGACACCCCCGCCCGCCCCACCCCCGAACAGTTGAGCCTGCTGGCGGAGCGGTGTGAATTGTTGCTTTTGCCCTGTTCTCCGGATGCCTTGGCCCTGGATGCCCTGATGCTGACTGTCAACGCCCTGGATCGTTTGGGGGCAAAGCACTACAAAGTCTTGCTGACGCTGGTTCCCCCCTGGCCTAACCGGGATGGGGCCGAGGCCCGCAGCTTTCTGCAAAAAACCGGGATCCCGCTCTGCCATCATTCCATTCGCCGCACAGTGGCCTTTCAGCGGGCCGCGCTGGAGGGGGTCTGCGTCAACCAGCTCCCGGATCCCAGAGCCAAGCAAGCCTGGTCAGATTACGTTGCCGTGGGAGAGGAAATCCTGTCATGAGCAAGTTTGAGCGCCTGCTCGACCGCCACCCGCCTCCGAAAAAGCTGAGCGCCCAGGCCTACAAGATCCCTGAGCCGCCGGAAGCGCCCGCCAAGCCCAACGGCGCGGAGTACGTCAAGCTGACCGCCTACATCCGCAAAGAGACGCACCGAGCCGTGAAGCGCCTCCTGCTGGAATCGGATCAGGATCTGTCGGAGCTGATCGAGGCCTTGCTCGCCCAGTGGCTGCGCTCTCAATCGGGAAAGATTTGAAATCAGGGAGGAGCGACATTGCCAGATCCCGCTGTCGGGGATCAGATGAAACACACGGATTCCGGTTGAGAACCAGATAAGAATAAGATGAAGTGGCGTGAGGCAGGGATCCCCGGACGCGAGGTGGGGCCGTTCGCGAGAGCGGGACGGAGCCCTTGGGCACGCTGGGCGAGGGGACGTCTGCGCTGCAAGAATGTCACGCTCTTTTAGGTGCAAAGGGATCCTTAGTATGCAAGCCATCACCCTGCTCGGCTCCACCGGCTCGATTGGCACCCAAACTCTGGACTTGGTGGCCCAGTATCCAGAGCGTTTCCAGGTTGTCGGCCTAACCAGCTACAGCAATGTCGTCCTTTTGGCCGAGCAAGTGCGGCAGTTTCGGCCCCAGATTGTGGCCATTGGCCGGGAGGAGCTGCTGCCGGAACTGCGGTCGCTGCTGACCGGGATGCGACCGCTGCCCGAGTTGGTGGCAGGCACGGAGGGGCTGTGTCAGGTGGCGGCTCACCCCGCGGCCCAGCGGGTGGTGACCGGGATCGTCGGCTGTGCCGGCCTCTTGCCTACGCTGGCCGCCATCCGCGCCGGCAAGGACGTTGCCCTGGCCAACAAAGAGACCCTGGTGGCAGGCGGCCCGGTGGTGCTGCCCCTGGTGCAAAAGCACGGCGTCAAGCTCATCCCGGTGGACTCGGAGCATTCGGCCATCTTCCAATGTTTGCAGGGGGTGCCGCCGGGATCCCTGCGCCGCATCTGGCTGACAGCCTCAGGGGGGGCCTTTCGCGATTGGCCTGCCGAGCAACTGGATCGGGCAACTCTGGCGGATGCCCTCAAACACCCCAACTGGGTGATGGGGCGCAAGATCACCATCGACTCGGCCACCCTGATGAACAAGGGCTTGGAGGTGATCGAGGCCCACTGGCTGTTTGGTTTGGATTATGACCGGATCGAGATCCTCATCCACCCCCAGAGCATCGTTCACTCCCTGATTGAGCTGGCCGATACCTCGGTTCTGGCCCAGTTGGGCTGGCCGGATATGCACCTGCCCATTCTCTACGGCCTCAGTTGGCCGGAGCGCCTAACCACCCCTTGGGATCCCCTCGACTTGGTCAAGCTGGGATCCCTCACTTTTAAGGCGCCGGATCACCGCAAGTATCCCTGCATGGAGCTGGCCTATGCCGCCGGGCGGGCGGGCGGGACGCTGCCGGCGGTGTTGAATGCGGCTAACGAGGCAGCCGTGGCCTTGTTCTTGCAAGAGCGCATTCGTTTTTTGGATATCCCCCGCCTTCTGGAACGGGTCTGTGAGCGGCACCAGGTCATCCCCGCCCCCAGCCTGGAGGACATTTTGCAAGCAGATGCCTGGGCGCGCCAGCAGGTGGAACTCTTGGCGCAGCAGGCCCCGGCCCAGGTTCTGGCCTAATCCCTACCGGGGGGATCCGGCCCAGCGCTAGAGTGGGAAGAAGCTGGAGGAGCACCTGAGTGGCGGGATCCCATCTCCGACAACTGGCCCATTATCTGCGCCCCTATCGGCGCCAGGTGGTGCTGGGCATTGGATCCCTGCTGGTGGTGAACGGGCTGGGGGTGTTCCTGCCCTGGTACGTCAAGCTGGCCATCGACGATCTCAGCCAGAACCTGGCCGCGCTGTCGCCCAGCCGCATTGCCCTCTACGCTCTGGTGGTGCTGGTTGTCTCCACCCTGATGATGGGCATTCGCATTGCCTCGCGGGTGTGGATGTTCGGCGTAGGGCGGCAGGTGGAGTTTCGCCTCAAGCAGGCCATCTTCGAGCATTTGCTTACCCTGCAGCCTTCCTACTTTGCCCAGCAGACCATTGGGGATATTCTCACCCGCATCACCAGCGATGTGGAAAATGTCCGCCGCCTGTTGGGCTTTGCCCTGCTCAATTTGGCCAACACCCTCTTTGCCTACGGCACCACCCTGCCGGCCATGTTTGGCATTGAGCCGCGTCTGAGCGCCCTGGCCCTATCGGTGTTTCCGGTGATGCTGGTGCTGGTGAAGTTGACCAGCAACCGCCTGCAGCAGGAGCAGCTCCAGGTGCAGCAGGAGCTGGCGGATCTGAGCGATCTCATCCAGGAGGATATGAACGGCATCACCCTGATCAAGGTCTATGCCCAGGAAGAGCGCGAGCAGAGGGAGTTTCGCCGCCGCAACGAGCGGCTGCTGCAGGCCAATTTGCGCTTGGCCCTCACCCGCAACCTGCTTTTCCCCTCCTTGGTGGCTTTGGTCAGCCTGAGCCTGTTGCTGCTATTGGCGGTGGGAGGGCCGCAGATTGCGGCGGGACGGCTGACGATTGGGGATTTTTCCGCCCTCACCCTCTACGTGGAACGGCTGGTGTTTCCCACCGCTCTGCTGGGCTTTACCATCACTGCCTACCAGCGGGGCCAGGTCAGCCTGGAGCGGATCGACGCGCTGCTGCGGGTAGAGCCCAGCATCCGCGATGCCCCGGGTGCTTTGCCCCTACCGCTAGAGAAGGTGCAGGGGCGTATCGAGGCTAGGGGTCTGACTTTTGCCTATGCCGACACGGGATCCGCAACGCCGGCGCTGCAGGATCTGGGCTTTTGCCTCGAGCCGGGCCAATTGGTGGCGGTGGTGGGGCCGATTGGGGCGGGCAAGTCCACCCTGGCCAATGCCCTGCCCCGCCTGCTGGAGATCCAGCCGGGGCAAGTGTTTCTGGATGGGCAGGATATTACCCAGCTTCAACTGGGATCCCTGCGCCGCGCCATTGCCTACGTGCCCCAGGAGAGCTTTCTGTTTAGCGCCACCGTTCGGGATAACATCCGCTACGGCAAGCCAGACGCCGAAGATTGCGAGGTGGAATGGGCCGCCAAAGCCGCCCACATCCACGCCGAGATCCTCCACTTTCCCAAGGGCTACGACACGCTGGTGGGGGAGCGGGGCATCACCCTTTCCGGCGGCCAGCGGCAGCGGGTGGCCCTGGCGCGGGCGTTGCTGGTGGATGCGCCGATTTTGATTTTGGATGACTGCCTCTCCAGCGTGGACAACCAGACGGCCCAGGCCATTCTCCGCCACCTGCGCCAGGCCACGGCCCAGAAAACGGTGATCTTGATTACCCATCGCCTCACGGCGGCGGTGGAGGCGGATCAGATCTGGGTCATGGACCAAGGTCGCATCGTGCAGCAGGGATACCATGCCCAGTTGTTGGCCGATGCCGACGGCCTCTACGCCCGCCTCTGGGCCAAGCAAAAGCTGGAAGAGGCCCTGGCCTAGGTTTTCTCTGGCCAGAAAGCCGGCCCAGCGGCTACCCTAAGCTGCAAGGCTGTGGGGAGGGGCAAAAGCATGGGAAGCAACGGGATCGATCTGCGCCAATTGCTCGGCCAAGCCGGGATCCAACCCCAGTTGGTCCAGGGATCCCTAGAGGGGGTGCAGGTCAGGGGTCTGTGCACCGATTCGCGCCAGGTGCAGGCCGGGGATCTGTTTTTGGGGATGCCGGGATCCCGTGTCGATGGCGGCGAGTTTGTCCGGGCGGCGCTTACCGGAGGAGCGGCGGCAGCCCTCATCTCGCAGGAGGCGTGGAAGCAAGTCAGCGGAGAGGCTGAAGGGAGCAGTCAGCCCATTTTGGTGTGGCCCCGCGCCGGCTTGAACCGGGCTGTGGCCCAGGTGGCGGCAGCCTTCTATGGCTTTCCGGCCCGCCAGCTCATCCTGGTAGGGGTGACGGGCACCAACGGCAAAACCACCACCACCCATCTCATCGAACATCTGCTGCAGGCTGCCGGTCGCCCCACTGCCTTGCTGGGCACCCTCTACAACCGCTGGCCCGGCCACTGCCAGGTAGCCCCCCACACCACCTTGTTTCCGCTGGAGCTGCAGCGCAGCCTGAGAGAAGCCAAGGCAGCCGGCGCCGAGGTGGCAGTGATGGAGGTCAGCTCCCATGCCCTGGCCCAGGATCGGGCTTGGGGGTGTAGCTTTGCCGCTGCCGTCTGGACCAACCTCACCCAGGATCACCTGGATTTCCACGGCAGCATGGAAAACTACTGGCAGGCCAAAGCCACCCTGTTCCGGCCGGAGTACTTGCAGGGGCGAGCGGTGGTCAACGCCGACGACGAGGGCGGACGGCGGCTGCTCGAAGCCATCCCAGCCCCTCTGGAGCCCTGGGCCTACTCCCTGCAGCCCCTCGAAGGGATCCCTGCCCTCTGGCCCAGTGACGTTCAACTTCACCCCAACGGCCTGCAGGCAACCCTGCACACTCCTTTGGGCAGCTTTGCTGTGGCAGCGCCGCTGGTGGGATCCTTCAACCTGGCCAACCTGCTGGCGGCAGTAGGGGTGGCGCTGCACCTGGGGATCCCTGTTGAGGTTATCCAGTCGGCCCTGCCCCATTTTCCCGGTGTGCCGGGGCGGATGGAGCGGGTGAGCCTGCCGGGGCAGGACATCACGGTGATCGTAGACTATGCCCACACCCCCGATGGGCTGGAAAACCTGCTCAAGGCCCTGCGCCCCCAAGTTCAAGGCCGGCTGATCTGCGTCTTTGGCTGCGGCGGGGATCGCGACCGGGGCAAGCGCCCGCAGATGGGCCGCATTGCTGCCACCTGGGCCGATCGGGTGGTGGTGACCTCCGACAACCCCCGCACCGAGGATCCGCAGCAGATCCTGCAGGACATTTTGGCCGGGATCCCTGGATCCCCCTGGGCGGTGGAGGTGGATCGGCGCCAAGCCATCCGCCTGGCCATCCTGGAGGCCCAGCCGGGCGATACAGTCGTGATTGCCGGCAAAGGCCACGAAGACTACCAGATCCTGGGCACCGAAAAAATCCACTTCGACGACCGGGAAGAAGCCCGCGCCGCCCTGTCCCTAACTCCCCTCTCCCTCAGGGAGAGGGGCCGGGGGTGGTCGCGCTAGCGGCGCGGAGCGCCTGGGTTGACTCCCTCAGGGAGAGGGGCTGGGGGTGAGGGTTAAGCTACTCCTGCCCTCTGTTCTGCAGCATCAGCTCCACAAACTCCCGGAAGAGATGGTCGGCATCGTGGGGGCCGGGGCTGGCCTCTGGGTGATACTGCACGGAAAAGAGGGGTAACTGGCGGTGGCGGATCCCGGCCACGGTGCGGTCATTGAAGTTAAGGTAAGTAACTTCTACTTCCTCAGCCGGGATCGAAGCGGCCTCCACCGCAAAGCCGTGGTTTTGGCTGGTGATCTCCACTTCCTTCTCCAGCCCACAGGGGTGGTTGAGGCCGCGGTGGCCGAACTTGAGCTTGTAGGTGGATCCGCCCAAGGCCAAGCTGAGGATCTGGTGGCCCAGACAGATGCCAAACATCGACTTCCCGCTTTGCAGCAGCGCCTGGGTGGTGCGGATGGCCGTCGTCTCTGCCGCCGGATCCCCGGGCCCGTTGGAGAGGAAGATCCCATCCGGGTTGTAACTCAAGATCTCCTCAGGGCTGGCGTGGGCCGGCAACACCATCACGCGGCAGCCATAGCGAGCCAGGCGGCGCAAGATGTTGCGCTTGATGCCAAAATCCAGCGCCACCACCCGCAAGGGGGGATCCGGGATCCGGATCCCTTGGCTGCGGCCATAGTCCCAATCGGCAGGCGTGGGCTCCAGCCACTCGTAGGGCTGGGGCGTTGTAACCTCTGCCACCAGGCTCAGCCCCTGCATGGCAGGGGCCTGGCGCACCCACTCCAGCAAGGTCTGCGGATCCAAGATCTCCGTCGAAATGGCCCCGTTCATCACCCCCTGGGAGCGCAGCCGCCGCGTCAGGGCCCGCGTATCCACCCCGGCAATGCCCGGGATCCCGTGCTCTTTTAGGTACTCAGGCAGCGTCCCCGTAGCGCGCCAGGAGCTGGCCAGGCGCGACACGTTGCGGGCGATGATCCCGGCGGCCTGGGGCCGGGCCGACTCCTGATCCAGCTCGTTGATCCCGGTGTTCCCCAATTCCGGGCAGGTGAACGTGATCAACTGCCCCCGGTAGCTTGGATCCGTCATCACCTCCTGGTAGCCGGTCATGCCCGTGTTGAACACCACCTCACCCACCGCCGTGCCTTCCGCTCCAAACGACCAGCCGGCAAAGGCCGTGCCATCGGCCAGCACCAGCAGAGCCGGCTGCCGAGCGTGCCAGGGGAAGACTTTTTCCGGAACTTCAAGAGTTAGGGAGACCATAACCAGTGAACCTACAGCAAACAACCACAAGCCACCCATAGCTCCCCTCTCCCCTTGGGAGAGGGGCCGGGGGTGAGGGCTGACTCCCCTTGGGAGAGGGGCCGGGGGTGGTCGCGTGAGCGGCGCGGAGCGCTTGGGCTGGGAGAGGGGCTGGGATCGGCAGCCTGACTATCCTACCCCAACTAGCCTTCCTCTGCCTCGTTGGTCACGTTGCCACACTCAGGGTTATTGTCCTTGCGGAGAGTGCCGATCAAAGTGCTCACCACCACGCAGCGGTTTTCGCCCTGGGAGTAGGTGCTGCTGACCACAAAGCGCCCCAACTGACGCGCCCGCCCTTCCGAGTCGAAAACGGCCCTTCCGCCGTTGAAGGTATTGCTGGCAGTAACAAAATTATTGAGGCGCAACCACTGACAAGGGGTGGGCTCATCGCAAAGGCCTTCCTCGTCTTGGATCACCAGCGTGGGGACATTCGGATCTGAGTTATCGATCTCGACCACCCAAGCACGGCCTTGGAGAGAAGCTCTGGCGTTGGCGCGGGCGGTGCGCAGGGCTCGCTCCACCTTGTTTTGCGCGTCCTCCAATTGGATGCGCGCCCAGATGTTGATCCCGGAAGGGACGGCCAGCCCGGCCAGAATGCCGATAATGACCACCACCGCCAGGACCTCTGTCAGCGTGAAGCCCTGGGATCGAAGCGGCCGCGCCGGGCCAATGGTTTTTTTCTCCAAGGCCAACATGGTGGACATTCCCCCTAGGAGAGTTGACGGTTGATAACACCGCGGGCAAGAACCCGAGTTTGCAGCGGCAGCAGGTAGCGCGACACCTCTGAGATATCGACGCTGGTGGCATCCTGAATGTAGCGACGGAAGAGGCCGGGGTTGGCCCGCTCCATGGCCGTGGCCGTGATGTTGATGACCACATCCTGGGGTCGGTCGGCGCCGGGGCTGCGCCGCACGCAGACGTAGAAGCCCACGTCGTTCTGGTTATCTGCCAACCCTGAGAAGGTGACGCCGTTGGGTTTGCCGCCGCCAAAGGCATAGCCCTGCGGGCAAGCGGGTGCAACCTGCGGACTCCCCTCCCGGCTGCTGAAGATGTTCGAGACCAGAGCTATCAGGCGGGGGCCATCCGCCCTGCTGGCAATGGGGATCTGGCGTGCTCGGGCCTGCTCGGAAGGCCAAGCAAGGAAACCTTCCCGGAACGGATCGGGATCTTCAACAAAGAACGGGCTGCGACCAGCGCAGTCATTTTGACCCTGAGTGTTGAGGGGGCGTAACTCAAAACGCTCGATCCGCGCGTTGCCTTCCCAAGGAGTGTCCCCTGTTGGGTTGCCGGCGTTGTTGTAGTTGCGGCGCAGGTAGTACACCACCAGGGTGTAAATGCCGCGGCGGCTGAGCAGCGTTTCCCAATCCGCATTTCTGCCGTTTGTGAGCGGGAACCCAGCAGGTGGTTCAGCAGGCAAGGTAGCACGGCCTTCGCGAATCTCTTGCAAGGTGGGGTTGCCCGCGTAGCATCCCCGCGGGATCGGTTCCAGCTTCCAAAGGGCAACAACCGGGATAGCGTCATCGGGGCGGCGGATCCAGCCTGGCTCGTAAAGCCGCTGGGTAACATCTGGGATCCCGTCTCCGTTGGGCTGTTCGGTGTCGTTGTAAATGTAGAGAGCTTCTGCCAGATCCTGCTGGATAAATTCCATGGCCTGGGTCAGCTCCGCCTGCACCTGGGTGCGGCCCGTCTCTTCCCGATCCAGCCGCATCGTCTCGATGACGATCATGGCGGTGGCCAGGAGAAAGATGGAGGCAATCAGCAGCGAGACCAACAGCTCGATGAGGGTAAACCCTCTGCTGGCTCGGCGGCGAAAGATCCTGAAAACCATAGGGAAACACCCCCATCTTGCAACAGGTTTTGCGGAAAGGAACTTAGGCTCTACCTCAGGTTTCAACAGGACTGGCAGGCAGGGGGAAAGCCCGGCACCTCTCGATGGGATCCGCACCTATGGTAATGGCTATCTGCCGGCAAACATCTCCCAAGTCGGCGGCGGAGTTAATTTCTACAAAGGAGGTGGCCAGGGGAAAGAGCCAGACATCGGCATTGGCCAAGTTTTGGTTGGCCGAAACCAGCTCCGTTCCCAATCCAGGCAGCGCTTGGCGCGTGTCTGGATCAAAAGAAAAGCGGTGGTAAACCCGCACGCCCAGGCGAAAGCTGCAGGGCACCCCCTCAATAACCGTTCTTTCCCGCCGGTCGATGCAGGGCGCCCCCTCGTCGCGGAAGGTTTGGATGACGTATTCTTCCGGGTTCCGCCCCGGCACTTGAACTTGCGCCAGGCGAAGGGAATAGTTGTCTTTGTGGGTGTAGTTGCCGGCATTTGCATCGGCGGGCATCTCGTCAGGGGGTGGGGTGTTGGCCAGCGGATCTTCTCCCACTCTGGGCAGACGATCCCGTTGAGCCGGATCCTGAAAAGCCTTTGGAGCAGCCGACAGCTCGATATCCACCAGGGTGCGGATGCGATCCACCTCCTCCTGGGCCAGGCGGTTGGCCAGCTCTACCCGCTCGCTCATGGCCCGCCGGTAGGCAACTAAGGTAAGGGCAGGGGCAAGAGCAGTCATGGCCAGCGCCACGATGATCACCGAGGCCAACACCTCAATGAGGGTAAAGCCCTCTGCTGCCGATTGCCGCCAAAACTGACCCTTGCTCATCGATCCCTCCCTATTTCGCCCCTACTTTAATTTGCCCCTGACCGGACGGATCTATATCAGCTCCATATCAATTGAACTCATTGCAGCCGCCAATCTGGGCAGACGGATCCAACGGCACATCCGACTGATCCTGGAGCGCGCAGCGCAGCCGCCGCACATACGGATCTTGTGGATCCAGCTCGCGCAGGAACTCGGTGCGCGCGTTGGAGGGGAACTGGAAGCGGCTGGAGACGGCGCCGGGGCGGCGGGCAATCTGCAGGCCCACGTCGTAGCCGAAGCGGCGGTTGGGTGGGGAGTAGTAGTCGTAGCCGAGCACAAAGGTTGGATCCGGCACCAGGTTGGGCGGCTCGAAGCTGCGCTGCAAGAAGGGGCCGGTGGCATAGGTGCTGTAGTTGAGCTGGATCATTGAGCCGCTGAAGAAGAGGTTGGTATTTCTCCACAGCTCGTTGAGGCGTAGGAAGTTGTGCATGCCGCCGGCGGTTTGATCCAGCCGCGAGGGGAGCACGCCGCTAACAGCCACCGCGTTGACCCGCGTCTCTCGGGCCGGCTGCAGTTGCCGGTTTTGGCTGCCGTCGTCGTTGCGGCGGCGCTGGTTCGGGTCGGTGGAGGCCAGTTCTTGGAAGCGGGGAATAGGAATGGGTCGCCGCGTCACCTCGTCCAGGATCACCCCTAGCACCGGGTTGTTGCCAGCAAAGCCGGTGGTGGGCTTGTTCAGATCCAGGGTAAAGGGCTCCACATCCACCCACTCGGGGTTATTGCCGTTGCCGCCATCCCGGTCAACCTGTACCTGGATGGTGTTGCCGTTGGGCTTGACGTAGAAGCACAGGCCGTTGCGGATTTTTTCGCTGTCCCCATCGCCCCTATCGTCGATGTAGTAGCCGTCCGCGTACTGGGATGCGGGGGTGTAACCCTGGGCCGCAGCGGTCTTGTTGACGCGGGCGTAGGGGTTGAGCGCCATTTGGGGTTGGATTTCGAGTACAGTCGCAGTCTCGTTGGGCTGGCGACCCATGTCCAACCCAAACAGCGGATCCCGATCCCAGACTTTAACTTCATCCCAAGGTTCGTTGTCTTGGCGAAGGCCATCTCCGTTGTCATCCCGGAAGTCAGGCTTTCCATTGCCGTTCCAATCCTTAACCAGTTCCCAGCGCAACGTGCTGGGGCGGCTGGCACCGGTGTAGGCGGTGTACCTGAAGCGGTCGTTGAAGTTGGGGCGGAACACCCCCGGCACCCAGAAGCCGCCATCGGGGCCGACTTTCTCCTCAGAGTCGCAGCGGACGGTTAGATCCCCTTTGAGCAACCGGCGCCGCAGTTGCCGCGCCCAATCATCGGTGTTTGGAGCCGGCTTGCCAGCAATCGGTTGAGCGCCGCTTTCAGCAGGGCGGATGCCCGGCTCTTTGCTGGGGTTGGCGATCTGGCTGAGCAGCAAGTTACTCTTCAGGCCGTTGCGGGCGGCGTAGGCCGGCTCGCCGAAGATCCAGTTGAAGGCGGCCTGCAGGGCTTCGGCAGGGTTGGGCCACTTGGGCGGCTTGGGCACCCCTGCTTTTACCTCCAGCACCGGCGAAAGCCGCGGCTCCAGGGCAATGGTTACACCTTCATCGGCAGCCTGGGCCACGTCGTGGACGCCGATCGTCTCCGGCTCCGGCTCGGCTTGAACTTCGCCCACGGGGCGCAGCTCCACCGTGTTGGGCTTGGCCGCCATCCACTCACCCAAGGGGCTCTTGCCGGGAGCATCGGGCGCAAAGGTACCCGGCCCGCAAGGCCGCCCTTGGCAGGTGAGATTTTGCGACTGCGTCTTGGTTTGTTGGCAGGTGGGGCTGCTGGTGCTGGCGATGAGGGTGCCCGTCCGAGTTTGGGTAAACGTTTTGGTTGTGCCACAGGCGATTTGGTTGATGACCTCGTCGCAGCTAGCCGGCGACCAGGACCCCCAGTCGTAGTTGCAAGTCTGCGTGCAGGTAACCGTTTGGGTTTGCAGCCGGGTGGTGGTTCCGCAGCTCGAGGTACAGGTCTCGGTGCGGGTTTGGGTTATCGTCAGGCCGCCGTTGGCCAGCGTGCACTGAGGAGTCCAATCTGTATAGGTGCAGGTAGCACCCGGCGGCTGGCAAGTGATGGTTTGGGTTTGGGTTTCGGTGAAGGGAGCTTGGCTGGTACAGAGCGGCGTAACCGTACGGGTGCGCATTTGGGTGATGGTGGCCCGGCTGCACTGCTGCTGCTGGGTACATTGGGGACTCCAGTCAGACCAAGGCCCATAGTTGTACTGTGGGTAGCAGGTGATCTGCCGGGTTTGGGGCGTCGGCGCTGTGCCGGGGCAGCCGAGGGGTAGGTCGGCTTTTCTGGTTTGGGTGATGGTAGTTGCAACACAAATATCGGTTCTACAAGCGGGCTCCCAATTACCCCACTTGGGATCACAATTGAGGCTGTCCGCGCAGTGGTCCTGAATTTTCAGCAGAGGGTTGCTCGGATACTTCAGCAGCTCTTTGCTCCGATCCGGCTGGCAAGGTTTATTCACCGGCTCCAGCGGCTTCAGGTAGCGCAGGTCGTAGTCTTCTAGCTCGCTGCCATCGCGGGTGGCAAAGCGCAATCGCGCAGTGCCGGTGTTTTCATAGGTCTGGATCTCCACTAGGTAAGGAGAAGGCCCTTGTGCAGGCGCGCACTCCAGCTCCAAGCGCAGAGTGACCTGGTTGCTGCCGCTATCTGACCAGGCCTCGGCCCCTGCCGCATTCGGCCCTAGGCTGAGAGAATTGCCGTTCCAAACGCCGTGGTTGACAAAAGTGGCATCGTAGCCTTCCCGCCGCCGGATGATCAGCCGCACGCCATCATCACCATCGAGGATGCGGTAGCTCTGCAGGCCCGGCCAGCGGGGATAGAGCTCCCCTACCCAGCGGACGACGAAGAAATCGTTGCCGTTGTTGTTGCCACTGCCGGATCCACCGGTTCTGCGCCGCCAGCAGGAGCGTAGGAAGTTGAACTGGTTGGGGTTGAATCGGAGCTCGCTAGTTCCCTGTCCGTTGGGGAGCAGCCTAGTGAGGTCGTATCCAATGCGAGGGCTGCCGACAGGCACATAGGAATAGCCGATGTCATCCGCATCGATGGGCGCATTCGGCAGGCCGTTATTGCCGTCTGGCTCTCCGCAACTGGGCATCCAGAACCAGTCGCCGCGATCCCGGCGATCCGGACTAGGATCAGGCGGGATGAAAGGTGGCTGAGGCTCCCAAGGATTCGGCGGCGAGAGAATCGGCACCGACAGGCGGCAAAGGGGCTGCAGAATGTCAGACAAAGATCCGCTGCAAGTGGGGAAATCGTTGTACAGCATCCGCTTGAAGGGAGACCTTGAATCCCGGGACGTGCTGTTACCGAACTGGTACTGGAAGCCGCCCCACCAGGGAAAACCGCTGCCGCTGCGGGCAAAAGGTGCTAGGTTAGCTGGATTATCGATAGCGTTGCGCACGCAGGCCCAGCGCTGGTCGTTGGTGGCGCTGTCCAAATTGGTCGTTGGACAACGCGGCGCACTGCTGGTGTAGTCGTTGTTGTTGTATTGACCGATGGCGTCCGGCACCCCCTGGACCGGGAACACCGGATCCGGCCAGCGCACTGCCCGCAGGTAGGGCAGGTTGGCGCGTTGAACATCTTGGGGGTTGGTGGGCAGAGGGCCCACCTCCTGGCCCCTGGGGTTGGTGGCAAACCCTGTGTTGCGGTTGTACTCGTTCTGCGGGCTCCTGATCCAGCCGTTGTAGTACTCGGCCAGCAGGCCAGCGCCGCCAGGGTTCGGGCAGGGCCCGATGGGAGCCACCATCACCCAGCGGGAGGTATCCAGCACCGGGTTGCCCAAGGCGGAGATGCGCACGCCGAAGTTGGCATAGCCCGTGTCTGGGGCCCGCAACTGCCGCTCCGCCGGCACGCTCAGACCTACCGTCCGGTCGGCTTCATTGGAGTTGGGATCGGTGCTGTTGCGGCCCTCAAAGAGGGTGTCGCGGGCAAACACGTCCGGCCAGCCGGGCTGGTTGGTGTTGTCGCCCAGGTTCTGGGCCCCGCCGGTGTTGTCGAAGCGCAGGACACCGGCGCCAGCGTTATTCGGATCTGGAGCCGGCCAGTTGTCGCCCCGGATCACCAGCGCCTGGTTGAGGAAGGAGGTGTTGCCCCGCGGGTTTGGGCCGCTGCAGCCGTAGTAGTCGTTGCGGCGAGGAGCCGAGGCACGCCCACCGGCGTAGTCCTGGCCGGAGTTATAGTTGCTGCCGCCGCCATTGAGGGTGCCATCCTGGACAAAGCCGTCGTCAATGCTGCCATCGCAGAAATCGGCGGAGAGGATATTGACCGAGTCGCCTATGATCTCACTGGGCCGCCAGAGATCCTGGGCTGCCCGGGCAAAGCGCCGGTCTTCATTCCTCCGGAGCCGCCCGTAGAAGTTGCTGTAAAGGCCGTCTGATCCGAAGTTGAGGAGAGTCTCGAACTCTTCCAGCGGATCGGCTCCTCTCGTCCGGTGCAGGTTAAAGTCCCCTTGGATGTAGACGGGGTTGTCGGAAATAAAGGAGAGGCCAAAGACGGCTTCATCGAGGTTAAACCCACCCCGCGCCAACACTGCCCCATTGCGCAGCCGGAAGCCATAGGGCCGCCGATCCGGATCGGGGTAGTAGTCCACCGGCTTAGGACTGAGGCCTTGATCGGAAACAGGCGGATCGCCGACCGGTTGGTTGCGACCAGGCTGACCGGCATTCATGATGAAGGGAAGGGTGCCACGGGCGTTTGCCGCTTGCCAGGCAGTTTGATAGGCGGCGAAGTTGGTCAAAGGCGGGCGGGCAATGGCATCCTCCCGCACCGCATCTTCCCGGAAGGCGTAGAAAATACCCCCTTCGCGGCCTTCTTGCACGCCGGCAGGCAGCCAAGTATCTCCGTTAATCAAGCCGTTGGCCTGACCATTGGCGTTGTTGGTCAAAAGGGCCAGGTCGATGTTGAGGGCCCGCACCGCCATTGCCTCGCGGCCATCGTAAAACACCGAATCTTTGAAGGGCACGCGATGGCACTGGTCGCCGACCTGGATCAGCTCCATCTGGTTGCTGTTGGGGTGGTTGCCACCGAGTAGGGTGCTGCTGGGGCAAGTGGCAGTGGCACGGGGCAAACGCCAGTCGTTGATGGTGGAGCGAGGCCGAAGAGCCACTTGCTCGAGGTCGGTTACTGCCTGGTAGGTGGCAGCCGGCAGCCAGGAGTAGGCGCCTCGCCGCTCGCTCTCTATGGGATCCGCCTGGCCAAAGTCGCTGGTGGGGAAGATGTAGCGCAGCGGCAGGTAGAAGCGGTTGCGCTCAAGGGCATCCAGGTTGCCTTCACGGCTGGCTCTGATGTCATCCCAAAGGATCTGAGCTGCTGGATCCCCGGCGTTGGCAGCCGCCTCAATCCGCAGAATGTTGTCGGCCAGCATGCCCAGCATGCAACCCGCCGTCTGCAGCGTGGTTTGATCCGCCAAGCTAAGGTTGTTCGGGTTGTTGATGATTCGCCGCAGCTCGGAGAAGTTGCCAAAGGCAGTGATGAACGGATCTGGGTGGATGCGGCCCGCCTCCTGCCTGGGCGGATAGGCTCCGTCGGGGTCGCCAGCAAAATTGGCCAGGTTGGTCAGCGCCGTCCACAGGGGCGTGCCAGGCCGCAGCCGCTCTTGCATCGGCCCGGGATCATACTCCCAGACGTTGGTGCCCTGGCCGGTGAAGAAGTTGATGCCCAGTTGGTTGGTCTGATCGCCGGCGGGGAAGGTGGAAGCCCGCCGCAAGCTCCAGGGAGTGCCGGGGTGAGCCACCGTGGCCAGGCAGGCGATGGGGAAGCGCCCATCTTGGTGGCTGTGGTGGTAAACCGCCGTGGCCTGCACCGCCGCCGGGTTATCCCGCAGGGTCAAGCGTTGCCGCGCCTCGTTGCTGATGAAAATGGCCTGTAGCTTAGTGGGATCATTGGGATCGCCCCCTGGCACCAACGGCAGCGGCAAAGAGTCGGTGCGGGTCAGCTCCAGGCGCTGCCCCACGATCACCCGCAGGCCTTCCACGCGGGCCCGTCGCTCCCAGTAGCCATCCAGCCCCACCTCGGAGAGTGCGCCCGGCGGCGGCTCGTCGGCCGTGAGGGATTCGCCCAGCTCATTTTCGGCCTCAGACGGGATTGTGTCACCTGCCCTGGCGTTGAACTTTTCGGCAAAGGTGGGCACGTTGCAGCCATTCTGCGGGTCAGGCGTCACGGGCGGACGTTCGTAGCTGGCCTTGGGCCCAAAGCGGTTGTCGGCCCGATAGACATCGTCCACGTAGGGAGGGCAGACCTGGTCGGAACCGGCCTGAAAACCGCCGGCCTTGATCCGTCCGGGGTTGGGCTCCCGTTTGGCGTTGAGGGGAGAAGCCGCCCATCCCGCTGCATCTGAGGCATAGGATCCGCGGGTGCGGATGCGGCCGAAAAGGTGGAGCTCCAGCGGATCCAGGGCCACATTCTCCGGCTCCACCCCGTTTTGCACCGAGTCAAAGTTCAGGTTGTTTAGCTTAGACTCGCTCGGCTCTACGTCTTGCTGGCCAGAGTGAACATCGAAAATCAGGGTATCGCTCACCTGCTGGCCGGCGTAGCCAATAGCCCCTGCCACCAGCTCTCCGAAGGCAGTAATCTCCGAGTTATCTACAGGCATGTAGAAGCAGGATTGCTCCGAGCTGATGGTGAAAGCCCGGAACAAGTTGTTGGGGGCATAGCGGAAGAAAAGGCTGCCGCCGGCGTAGATGGCGCCGTTCCAGTTGTAGCCGGGGGTGAAGAAAAACTCTAGGTCGCCGCGGCTGAAGGCCCCCCACTTGTTGAGGAGATCCCGCTTCCGATCCTGCTGGAACTGCAAAGCCGAGATGGCGCGGGTGGTGGAGTCGGCGCCTTGAATGGGCAAAGTGACGGCAAAGACCTGGAAAGGCTTGTACAGCGCCGATCCCACCTGGAACCAGTCTCCCACGTTGGGGTTGGCGGTCTGCTCGGCGGGGTTGTCGGTACAAGCGCCCAGAGCCGACCCTTGCAGAGGGCCACTGCGGATCATCAGGCGCCGCGCCCGCTCCGTATCCGTTAGCCGGCTATCCTCAAAGCCGGCACTGGCAGCCCGACGGGTGTTGAGAATGGTGTAGACAGTTACGGAGTCGTTGACGCCGTTGTTGTCGGTGTCCACCAAAAACCACCAGGCCGGCGCCCGTACCGGCACAGGCAGGGTTTGCCCGGGGTTGTTGGGATCCTCCACCTCGATGTTGGTTGTAATTTCGAACTGGGTTTCATCGGGGAGGATGTAGGGCTCGTTCTCATCCCGCGGGAGCAGCCCTCCCGCCCCGTCGTTAATCAAGGCCGCGGCAAGTTGGGCATCAGTAGGGGTGCCAGCGGGCAGGCGGGGATCCCGCACCAGGTAGTCGATCTTAGCCCGCGCCCGGTCGATGGCGGCGTTGAGTTGTCGGCTAACCGTCTGCCCCGCTCGTTCCACCTGGGTTTGGATGTTGCGCTGGGTGGAGCGGGTGAGCAGGCCCACCGTGACCAAGCTCAACACCAGCACAATCAAGATGGCGACCGGTAGAACAAAGCCACGCTCGCGGATCCTGCGCCGATCCACCGGGATCTTCAGAGAGCCAAGCAGACGCAGGGCAAGTTTGAGCAACAGCGGGGAAGGAGCAGGCATGGCCGTATCTCAGATAACGGGGAAAAGAGGGAGCACCTGTGCGAGTGCCAAGATAGCAACAGTATGCAAGGGATCCCGAGTTTCAGACATCCCCACCTCTGGGGGGAAGCGCCAGCTTGTTCATGCTGTATTTGCTTTTGGTTAAGCCAACCCGCAGCCTCCCACAACTCTGAAAGGGGATCCCCAGTCCTTCAGCTTCGTGGCAAGCTGAAGACAGACGCCGCATCGGAGGCTGCTATGGAGAGTAGGATCCCCGCCCGTGATGTCCAAGTGGCCCATATCGGCCCGTCCACGTTGGTTCTCCGCTCCCGCACCTGGGATCGCTTGAAGTTTGAGCTGGAATATGCCCGGCAACGGGGCACCACCGCCAACAGCTACCTCATCCAGGCCCGCCAAACCCTTCTCATCGATCCGCCGGGGGAATCGTTCACCAACATCTTTCTGGAGGAGCTGGCCCAACACCAATATCTGCAGCGGTTGGACTTTATTTTGCTCAGCCACGTCAACTTTAACCGCATTGCTACTCTCAAAGCTTTGTTGCCCCTGGCCCCCTACGCCATGGTGCTCTGCTCCAAGCCGGGATCCATCACGCTGCGGGCCGCCTTTGAAGAGATGGATCCCGTGCCCCGCAGCCGCGACGAAGAAGAGGCAGCCGATCTGGGCATTACCTACAATGGCGACCAGTCTTTCCGCCTGCGGGTGCTCCGCGACGGGGATCGCCTGGATTTGGGGGAAGGGCATGAGCTGCACGTTCGCACCGTGCCCACGCCCCGCCACCCGGATGCCCTTTGTACCTACGACCCGGCCACCGGGATCCTGTTCACCGACAAGCTGTTTGGCGCCCATGTCTGCGACGAGCAGGTGTTTGACGAGCATTGGCGGCAGCTCAGCGAAGACCGCCGCTACTACTTCGACTGTTTGCACCGCAACCAATTGCCCCAGGTGAAGGCGGCCCTGGCTAAGTTGGAGGAGTTTCCCGCCCAAATCTACGCCCCTGCCCACGGCCCCTTGGTGCGCCACAGCCTGCGGCGGCTGCGCTTGGATTACCACGCTTGGTGCGAGGAGGATCCTGGCGAGCAGCGGGTGGCATTGCTCTTCACCTCGGCTTATGGGAATACAGGCATGATGGCTGTAGCCCTAGCTCAGGGGCTGGAACAGTCTGGGGTTACGGTGGAGCGAATTAACTGCGAATGGGCCACCCCTGACGAGATCGCCCAGGCCCTGGAGCGCTGTCAAGGGTTCATCATCGGATCCCCCACCTTGGCCGGCCATCCCCCTGTCCAGATCCAAACGGTTTTGGGCATCATCCTCTCCTCGGTTCCCACCAGCAAGTTGGCGGGGGTTTTTGGCTCCTACGGCTGGAGCGGCGAAGCGGTGGATCTCATCGAGAGCAAGTTGCTCAATGCCGGCTTTTCTTTGGGGTTTGAGACGATCCGCGCCAAGTTTAAGCCCACCCCTGCAATCCTACAAACTTGCCAAGAGGCGGGATCCCAGTTTGCCCAGGCGCTGCGCAAGGCCAAGCGAGCGCGTGCCCCCCGCCAAACCAGCAGCGAAACCCAGGCGGATCGGGTGGGACAGGCCTTGAGCCGGGTGGTGGGATCCCTCTGTGTGGTGACCGCCCTGCAAGATGGGATCCCGCGCGGCTTTCTCACCTCGTCGGTGGCCCAGGCCAGCTTCAACCCCCCCGGCCTAACCCTTTCTGTAACCAGGGACAGCGAGGCGGAACTGCTTATCCATCCCCAAGCGACCTTTGTGCTTAACATCTTGCGGGAGGGCAAAGGCAGCAGCCTGCAGCGACACTTTCAGCGGCCCCAGCGTCCTGGCGAAGACCGCTTTGCCGGCCTGGCCACGGCCACTGGCGAAAATGGCTGCCCGGTTCTATTGGATGCCCTGGCCTACCTAGAGTGCCGCGTGAAAACTTGGATGGAGTGTGGCGATCGCTACCTGGTCTACGCCGAGGTAGAGCGCGGCAAGGTGCTGGATCCCACGGGGGTTACCGCCATGCGGCGCGGGTAAGATAGTACTAGTATTTTGCTGGTCTCAGCGCTCAGGGGGTGCCATTGACCATGCAAGACATTCTTGAGGGGGTCTTCAAAGGTTTTGCCCAGATTGGCGGAAAAGTTGTAGAGACCGCCTTTGATACAGGCAAGGTTGCCGGGTCAGTTGCGCAAACTGTCATTGGTACAGGTATCGATACCATCCAAAAAGTTGGAGAAATTCTTCTTGGCACGGGTCAAGCCACTTTCGAAGTCAGCCAGAAAGTTACAGAAATTATTGTTGAAAAGATTAAAGACTATATTTTCGAAGAATTTACCCATCATGAGCCTTATTTGATCTGTATTGAACCCTCCCTGGGTTGGGACGAGGCCCTAGTTTTCATCAACGGTTTCCTTAGCGAAGGTGAAACCCAACCTTGGGAAAAAAGACTGTTGTGGGAAACACTCCGACGTGCCGGATGGCAGGGATCCCTGTACTACCTTTGGTGGGATGCTTCCAACCCGGCGAGTTTGACCTTGTCCCCTCTGAAGCTAGGGGTAGGACTACTTGCCCACTGGGAAGCCCACAAAGCAAAGGCCAAAGAAGTGGGACTGGAGCACGCCTATCCCCTGCTCTCTGCTCTGCCGGAAAAGCAGATTACCCTGATGGGGTTTTCCTTGGGGGCAAGGGTAGCCTACTACATCATGCGCGGTTGGCCCCAGACTGCAGATCGGCGTCTTAAAGATGTTATCTTGCTCAGCGGTGCTGTTAGGAGGCAGGCCGATAAGAACTGGAGTCTACATATAGAAAATATCACCGGAAAGTTGGTGAATATCTACAACGAAGACGATTGGGTTCTGGCCTACGTCTTCAAAGCCCCTTCCCTCAACCGCAGCCCCTGTGGGATCAAGCCAATTAGAGAGTTTCACCCCAGAATTGAAAACCTCAATGCCACTCACCTAATCGGTTCAGGAGAGCATAGCTGTAAAGCCTATCTGCCTCACTTGGAGTTTCTTCTGGAGCAAAAGCTGGACTGGAAAGCGCGCAGCAGCCGTTTGTTATAGGTCATGTTGATTTTTGACATTGAAGCCAGAAGAGAGCGGCGGCAACTGTAGAGAAAGGTGTTGATCTCCAACTCTCCTCTCCCCTTGTGGGAGAGGGGGGGCGAATAGCGGTTGGGGCATGAAGCAGTCACTTAGCTGCGCAAGGTAACCGGAAATTGTTTTGCCAACTGGGCCCTCACCTGGTTTTGCAGGGCTTCTACCTCCGCATCTGTCAGGGTGCGATCGGCAGCGCGGTACACCAGGCGAAAGGCAAGGCTGCGCTGCCCCTCAGGTACTCCTTGGCCACGGTACTCGTCGAAAAGCTGCACCGATTGGAGAAGTTCTCCGCCGGCTTGGCGAATGACTTTCTCGATCTCGCCAACCGTGAGGTCAAGCGGCGCAAAGAAGGCGATATCCCGATCGGCAGCAGGAAAAGGCGAAAAGGGAGCAAATTGCACAATGCCTCGTCTCTCCAGGCTTTCCAGTAAGGGATCCAACTGCAACTCAAACCCATAGACCTGATCCGGCAGGCCCTTTTCCTGGCAAAGGCGGGGGTGCAACTGGCCGAACAAGCCGATGCGGGATCCTGCGATCCACAGGCCGGCCTGACGACCGGGGTGCAGCAGCGGCGATTGCGCCTCAGGGGGATCCAGACGCAACTCTGGGCCAAATCCCAGCCGCTCCAGCGCCGAGACCAGCAGCCCCTTGGCCTCAAACCAGTCCATGGGTCGGTTGCGGTGTTGCCAATCGTGGGGATTGGGATCCCCGCCCATAATGCCGCCGACATGCTCGGCCTCTTGGTAAGGGTGGGGGCTGGTGGGCAGGGCATGGGCAAAGACACGGCCAATCTCAAAAGCTTGTAGCGGGCCGTTGCCTTGATCCCAGTTGAAGCGGAAGGCCTCCACCAGGCCGGGCAGCAGCGCCTTGCGCACAGCGGAGTACTCCGGCGAAAGGGGATTGGCGATTTTCACCAGGGAGCTGTCCTCTTCCGCCGGACAGAGGGAGATGTGGTACACCTCCGTCAGGCCAATGCCGCGCAGCACCTCTCGGATCTGGCGCGTGAATGTTTCTCGTGTCGAAAGGGATCCCACCTGCGGCTCGGTGGGCAAGGTTTCCGAGAAGCGGTCATAGCCGTAGAGACGGGCAAACTCTTCGATGAGGTCGATCTCCCGCTCAATGTCCCGCAGGCGATAGGGGGGAACGGCGACCTGCCAAACGCAGCGGGCCACAGTTGCCGTCTCGGTGGCGGGGGAGAGGGCACTCCGGGAGCTGACCTCCTCGCAGCGAGAGAGCCGAAAGCCCAAAGCAGACAAGATCTCTTCCACATCCGCTGCCTGCACCTCGTCCCCCAACACATCGATCAGCCGCGACAGCCGCAGCTTCAAGGTGCGCTCTAAAGGCGGACGTTGGTCGAAGCGGGTAAGGCCTACTACCGATCCGCCCGCCAGCTCCAAAATAAGCTCTACCGCCCGATCCCGAGCCTGATCGAGGGTGGCAAAGTTCACGCCTCGCTCATAACGGGTGGAAGCCTCGGTGCGCAGCGAGTGGGAGCGGGCCGAGCGCCGCGTCACCGCCGGATCGAAGAGGGCTGCTTCCAAAAAGATGCGGGTGGTGGTCGAGCTGACTTCGGTCTCTTCCCCTCCCATGACCCCGGCCAAGGCTACCGGTTGGCCGCCGGCCACAATGAGATGGCTGTCGGGCTGCAGGGTGCGGGTGTGGCCGTCCAAGGTTTTCAAGGTTTCTCCCGGTTGGGCCAGGCGCACTTCAAGGGTGGGCTTTTTCTTGCCCATGACCTGGAGCAGGCGATCCCAGTCGAAAGCGTGCAGGGGCTGGCCCCACTCCAGCAGGATCAGGTTGGTAATATCCACAACATTGTTGATGGGGCGCATCCCGGCGGCGGCCAGTCGGTGTTTCAGCCAGTCGGGGGAGGGGCCAACTTTCACCCCTTCGATCAACACGCCGCTGTAGGCGGGGCAGGCTTTGGCGTCAGCAATGCGCAACTGAAAGTTGGGGATGGGCTGGGCCTGCAGAGGCTTGATGGGCGGCAGGTGCAGCGGGCTGCGGGTGAGGGCGGCCACCTCGCGGGCGATCCCCACCATGCTCAGGGCGTCGGCGCGGTTGGCGGTGGAAGTCAGATCCAGCACCACATCGTCCAGGCCCAACAGCGGGCGCACATCAGAGCCAAGCGGGTGCAGGCTGAGATCCAAATCGGGCGGAAATTCGTGGATCCCTGCCGAAGCTTTCTCCAGTCCCAGCTCGGCCAAAGAACAGATCATGCCCTCCGAGATCACCCCGCGCTTGTCGGCTTTGGCAATGGTAAGGGAGATGGCGGGCAAATAGGTGCCGGGCGTGGCCACCGCTACGAGGATCCCGGCGCGAGCGTTGGCGGCTCCACAGACAATGGTTGCAGGCCGATCGGATCCCAAATCCACCTGACAAACCTGCAGCTTGTCGGCGTTGGGGTGAGGCTCGGCAGCCAAGATCCTGCCCAGAACGACGCCGTCTGCCCAACTGCGGCGATCTTCGATCTCTTCCACCTCAAACCCTGCCAGGGTGAGGGCTTCCCCCAGTTCTTCCGGTGCAAGTTGGAAATCCACCAGTTCTCGCAGCCACTTCAAGGAGATGCGCATCGCTGAGCCATCGGTCAAACGCCGCACCCATTATCGCTCACCTGGCCCTCTTCTCCAGCCGGGATCCCGGCCCAAAATGTTGCTCTGGCCGGAGCCGGCAGGACAGGCTGGGATGCTAAAACGGTGAGAGCCAGATCCACCAGATGTGCCGATCGCGAGGTAATGAACCATGAGGGAAAACTGGACAGAACGGCTGCGCAACGGGCTGGTTGCCCTGGTGGCGGTGGTCATGGCGGCTGGCCTGTTTTTGGCTAGCCAAAGTCGTCAGGCAGGCACCCACCTAGAAGCTCTGGCCCAAGAGGCCATACCTTGGGAGCAAGCTCAAGCCAACGGCAAACCTTCTTTGGTGGAGTTTTATGCCGATTGGTGCACCACCTGTCGAGCGATGGCGTCTCTCTTGGCCGACCTAAAAAAGGAATTTGCCGATCAAGTCAACTTTGTCATGCTCAATGTGGATAATCCCAAGTGGCTGCCGGAGCTGAGCCGCTACCGGGTAAGCGGGATCCCGCATTTTCTGTTTTTGGATCGGCAGGGAGAGGTGCTGGGATCGGCAATTGGAGAACAGCCGCCGTCGATTTTGCGGGCCAATGTGTTGGCTCTGGCCACTGGGCAGCCTCTGCAGTTGACCAGTATTGGGCCGGTGTCTGAGCTGGAGCGGAGTAGACCCACCCTCCCCAATCAGCCGGATCCCCGCAGCCACGGGTAGAGTTTTGGCCGAACAGAAGCACATTCACAACATGCGACATATAGCCATGCCGCTCCCAAAAACTTAAGACAAAGCAGATACGATGTCTTCAACTTTTCCCAGTTGGAGAAACCTCATGAAAAAGTGGATTGCCTCGGCTACAACCCTGGCCTTTTGTGTGCTGATCCTGGCTCTGTTTTGGCCCCATGCCACCCCTGCCCAGAGGCAGACCCTCAACCTCTACATCTGGTCAGAATACATTGATCCCGACATTCTCACGGCTTTTGAGAAAGCCACCAATAGCCGCGTGGTGGTGAGTGTGTACGAATCCAACGAGGACATGATCGCCAAGCTGCGGGGGGGCGGCGTCAGCCAGTACGACATCGTCGTGCCCACCGACTACGTTGTGCCCAACATGGTGGAGCTGGGCCTGCTGCAGCCTCTTAACAAAGACCTGATTCCCAACCTGAGCAACCTGGGCGAGAAATTTGTCGACCTGCCCTTCGACCCAGAGAACACCTACACCGCTGCCTACCAGTGGGGCACCACCGGCATCGGCTACCGCAAAGACCGCCTGCCGGAAAACTTCGAGCGCTCTTGGGGATTGATTTTCGACCCGCAGCAGCAGTACGGCCCCTTTGTGATGATCGATGAGATGCGCTCCATGATTGCCGCGGCAGCCCTCTACCTGGGCTTCGATATCAACACCACTGCTCGCTCCGAACTGCAGCAGATCCAGCAGCTTTTGATCGAGACCAAACGCCGCAGCGCCGGCCTCATCGGAGGCGTAGGAGGCAAAAATCAACTCGTCTCCGGAACGGCCAATGTGGCGATTGTCTACAGTGGCGACGCGCTGCAGGCGACCGAAGAAAACCCCAATATCGGCTATTTCGTCCCTCGCGAGGGCGCTCACATTTGGCTGGACGTGATGGCCATCCCTGCCAAAGCCCCCAATCCTGAGCTGGCCAATCGCTTCATCAACTTCATTTTGGATGCCGAGGTCGGCGCCCAGTTGAGCAACCACAACCGCTTCGCCACCCCCAACGCCGCAGCGCTGCCCCTGATCGATCCGGAAGATCGGAAAAATCCGGCCATCTACCCCGATGAAGAAACCTTTGCCAAACTGGGCTACCTCAAGGTGCTGTCAGGGGAAGAGCTGCGCCTCATCGACGCCCTCTGGACAACGGTGAAAAGCAGGTGAACGACTCCCGACACTCATCTTCGTTGAGTAAACACAACTTAGATAGAGTACGGCTTCACGCTTCACAGACTTGTTTGTACAGAGGTCTCAGCGTGCGGCCACCGTGCGACCCACGGCGGGAAACTCTCCAGAGATTTAACTTGTTCTCCTCAAGTGTAGGACGAACGGCTTGCATCCCGACACTGATTGGCTCTTGAGTCAACACAATTCACCAATACAGTGCGGAGCTTCCCGCCGATTAAGCTAAAGAACTGCAAAAGTTTTCCCCTATACACCTAAACCTTAAATTTTCTTGGGCAGAACCCCTGCAGCTTGGCTCAACCCTTGCCGCCTGTGGATAGATGTAAAGCTTTGTTTCAAGACCCGCCGTTTCTTTTGACATTTGAGGCTTTCTCCCAGACAAACCCAGCTTGCCCAAGGAAGCACTTCAGGCTAACCTACTTTTATCATTTGTCCATCCTGAGCATTTCAGGCTGTGAGGGTAATTATGGACGCCCCTGTAAACACTTTTAGGGATGAGGCTGTCTCTTTTTTTGTCAATCTTTGGTCCAGGCTTATCGATTTTATGCCCAATCTGCTGGCGGCGATTGCCATCCTAGTTCTGGGTTGGCTCGTGGCCACGGCGGTGGCCTTCGGCGTTCGGGGGCTGCTCAGGCGGACGCAGCTCGATAACCGCCTAGCTGCTTGGGTTTTGGGGCAAAAGCCTGGCGAGAAGCTGCCGCAAACGGAGCGCTGGGTGGCCGCTGCTGTTTACTGGATCATCCTGGCTTTTGTGTTGGTGGCGGTGCTGAATGCCCTACAGCTCCAGGCCGTCTCCGACCCACTCAACAGGTTTTTGGGAGAAATTTTCGTCTATCTGCCGCGGCTGGGTGGAGCCCTGGTGCTGCTGGTGGTGGGCTGGGCGGTGGCCACGGTTGCCCGCCTAGCGGTCATTCGGGGGCTGCGGCGCTTTAACTTGGACGAGCGGCTGGTTCAGCCTCTTCACCAAGAGAGTGCTGCCGGTGAGGTGGGTACAGAAGGAACGGCTGCAAAGTCAGAGGGGGGGGCTGAGGTCGCTCCTTTTCTCTTGAATGAAGCTCTGGGTGACGCCCTCTACTGGTTGATTCTCTTGTTCTTTTTGCCGCTCATTCTGGATACGCTGAACCTGCGGGGGCCGCTGCAGCCGGTGCAAAACCTGCTGGATCAAATCCTATCGATGGTGCCGCGCATTTTGGGAGCGCTCATCATCGGTGGGGTGGGTTGGTTTTTGGCCCGCATTGTGCGTGGGATCGTTTCCAATTTGCTGGCGGCAGCAGGAGCCAACCGCTTGGGGGCCCGCTTTGGCATTCCCCAGTTGGCCCAGATCGTCGGGACGGTGGTCTATATCTTGGTGTTGATCCCGGCGGTGATTGCGGCTCTCAATGCTCTGGAAATCCGCGCCATCTCAGATCCGGCGGTGGCGATGCTGGAGCAGGTGTTGCGGGCCATTCCCCGAATTGCAGGATCGGCTCTGATTCTGGCCGTCTTTTACTGGCTGGGGCAGTTTTTGGCGGGCTTGGTGACCCAGTTGCTGCAGGCGGTGGGCTTTGACCGCTTGGCTGCCGGCCTCGGCTTGCCCTTGGCCCCTGCTCCTGAAGCGCCTGCCGCTGAAGGGGAGTTGGTGAAGCAGCGCACCCCCTCTGAAATTGCCGGCCTGGTGGTCTGGGTGGGCGTGGTCTTGTTTGGGGCGGTGCCGGCGGTGGAGCTGTTGCAGTTTGCCGCTTTAACCGACATCGTGCAGGGGCTGTTGCTGATTTCCGGGCGGGTGCTCATCGGCGCCTTGGTGTTCGGGATCGGCCTTTACTTGGCCAATTTGGCCCATTCCATGATCAAGAGCTTGGGCAACCCCTCTGCAGGCGTGCTGGCGCAGGCGGCGCGGGTGGCCATCTTGGTTTTCGTCGGCGCCATGGCCTTACAGCAGATGGGTGTAGCCACCGACATTGTGGTGCTGGCTTTTGGCCTAGTGCTGGGCGCGATTGCCGTCGCGGTGGCTTTGGCTTTTGGTTTGGGAGGTCGCGATGTGGCTGCCGAGCAGATCCGGCAGTGGCTGAAGCGGGAGTGAAAAGGCCAAATCTGCTAGAGGAATTGCTCTTCCTACCCAAAGAGAGCAGCGCTTCTTAAGGAGTGGCCATGCCACCCATCCGATGGCCCCCTCAAGGTTAACCCTGTTTTGCTTGCAAATGTACCCCGCCTGGCAAAACGCTCCGCGGGGTCTTGATTTAATTAATTAAGTTGAGACTTTTTGCTTTGGGTTTAAGCTGCCTCCGAAACTTTGGCCTCTTCTGGCGTTGCTTCCTGCACCACGATCTTGCCCCGGAACACCACATAGTTGTAGATGTTGTAGGACAAAATAACCGGGATCAAAAAGCCAATAAAGGTGAGCATAAACACCAGCGAACTGGGAGAAGCGGCTGCTTCGTAGATGGTGACGCTGGGAGGAATAATGTTGGGGAAAACCATAAACCCCAGGCCGATAAAAGAAAGGGCAAAGATTAAAAAAGTGTAAACCAAAACGCTATTTTCTTCTCGCCGCCGCAGGCTGCGCAGCAACAGAGCCACCAACAAAAGTCCCAAAACGGGGATGGCAGCAAAGATATAGAAAAGAGGAGGCGAGAAAAGCTGAGCGCGCGCCTGCTCCGACATGATGGGGGTGCTGATGGTGATAAACACTGCCCCCAGCAATGTTGTCCAGGTGGCGATGGTTGCTGTCTTGTAGTAGGTTTTCTGCAGCTCGCCGGTGGTCTTAACGATCAGATAGGCCGAGCCGACTAACACGTAGCCCTGGATCAAGGTAAGAGCCACCAACACCGTGCGCCAGGTCAGCCAATCCCAAGGGCTGCCGGCAAAGTGGCCGGCTTCGTCGACGCGGATCCCTTCGAAGACGCTGCCCAAGGCAAACCCCTGGCCCAAGGCCGCCAAAAAGCTGCCCACCCCGAAGGCAATGTTCCACACCAGCTTGTTGTCGGCGTTCTCCCGAAACTCGAAAGAGACAGCCCGCAAGATCAGGCCCACCACCATGATCACCAGCGGAATGTAGAGAGCGTTGAGAATGGTGGCGTAGGCGAGGGGAAAGGATCCAAATAAGGATCCCCCCATCAGCACCAGCCACGTCTCATTGGCATCCCAAACATTGCCCAGGCTGGTCATGAGAATGCTGCGGCGGGTCTCGCTAGAAGCCGTCAGGGAGAGGATGCCAACCCCCAAGTCAAATCCATCTAGCAGAACATAGAGGAAGAGAAAGAGACCGAGGATAAAAAACCAGACTTGCGGTAAAAACTGCTGTAAAGGCTCGAAAGATTCCATCGTCGTTCTCTGTAGTTTATTTCCGACCAGTTCGAGACATGATCCCCCTCACCCCCAACCCCTCTCCCTCTGGGCCCTCACCCCCAACCCCTCTCCCTCTGGGAGAGGGGAGTTGGAAATCGACAAGTGGCTTGGCTGCTGTTGGATGAGGAGCCTGCGGTGTCGTCTGGGTTCTGTTAGGGCTGCACCGGCGCTAGCGAGCTTCTGCAGGACGGCGATCCGGCTCGTGGCGGGCAGGCTCGATCACCATCACCGGCTGGGTTGCCGGAACGGGGGCAGGCAGCTCCAGGTCAGGCCCTCTGCGGATGATGCGGCTGCCAAAGTAAAGGGCAGCCACGAAAAACACCGTATACAAAGCAGTCAGGCCGACCAAAGAAAACAGCACCTCTCCCGGCGGCAGCGGCGAAACGGATTCCGCGGTGCGCAGTTGTCCATACACAATCCAGGGCTGCCGGCCCACGCAGCGGACGATCCAACCGGTCTCCACGGCAATGTATCCCAGGGGTGCGGCGAAGACCCAAGCCCACATCAGCCACTTCTGCTGGGAGAGGGCCTCCGCCGACAGCTTGCCCCTCAACCACTGAATCAAGGTCACCCCCATAAGCCCGGCCAGAAACAGGCCAATGGCCACCATTGTCCTAAAGGAGTAGTAGATGAGGCCAATCATGTGAGGACGATTTTGGGGATCCCAAGCTTTCAGGCCCTGCACCGGTCGATCCAGCCTGGGCTTAAACTCCAGCAGATAGCCCAGCGCACCGGGGATCTTCACCTCCCACTCGTTGCGCTCTTCTCGGTCGTTGGGCAGGGCTAACAGGCTCCAATCGGCTCGTTCGCCGGCGGGGATCGTCTCCCACTGGGCCTCCATGGCCGCCAGCTTGGCCGGTTGATAGCGATACACTTGCTCCGCGCTCAAGTGGCCGATAAACACCTGCAAAGGGGCCACCACCAGAGCCATCGCCAAGACCACTTTGAGGGAACGGGAAAAAAACTCGCTGTGCCGCCGCTTGAGAATGTACCAGGCGCTGATGCCACCGATCACAAACAAAGAGGTTTCCAAAGTGGCAAAAAACATGTGCAGAAAGCTATTAACCATGAAGGGATTGACAATCGCCTGCAGGTAGTCGCGCACCACAAACTTCCCATCGACAAATACCCCCCCTGCCGGCGTCTGTAGCCAAGAGTTGGCCGTCAGGATCCAAAAGGTAGAGAGGTTGGCGCCGAAGGCCACCAGGATTGTCGAGATCCAGTGAATCACCGGCGGCACCCGCTCCCAGCCAAAGAGCATGATCCCCAAAAAGCTGGCCTCCAGCATAAAGGCCATCGTGCCCTCAAACCCAAGGACGGTTCCAAAGAAGTCGCCCACCGCCTCAGAAAAAGGGGCCCAGTTCATGCCAAATTGAAAGGCCATCGGCAACCCTGAGGCCACGCCGATGCCAAAGTTCAACACATAGATCTTTGACCAGAAACGAGCGTGGCGATAGTAATCTAGATTGCGGGTTTTTAGCCAAAGGCCCTCTATAACAACAAGATAAATAGCCAGTCCCGTTGTTAAAACCGGCCATAGCATATGGAAAATGGCCGTGAGGGCAAACTGTAGTCGAGAAAGTGCGACGGTGTCTAGAAACATGATTGGCACCCAGTTTGGATGGATAAACTCAACTTTTCCCAACCCTCTCTGCTGCAGTTTGTGCAGGCACGCCTCTAGGTATGTTCGCTGCAGACATCCGTACCCATTTGGATGAGGTCGGGAAGGCTATCTTTTTTGCTCCTCCTAAGATTGCATCTTGACTAAGACAGCGATGGGCTGCTCGACTCTAAAGGTTAACTTTAGGATCTTGGAAGAAGGGGTTTTCTTCGTGTAAAGCAGACTACAGGATAAAGAGGGTTGCGAACTCGGCAGCCTGGGGATCCGCAATCCCGAAATGGCCCGTTGAGGGGCGGGGATAACGCCATGCAAATTTTCCTCAGGGCCTGCCAGAATTGGGATCCCGGCTTGTTGGAGATCCCAGTTGGCAGTGGGGGGTGGAAGATGTCGTTTGTCCCGCTGGTGCGCTTTCTCGCCCAATCCGGCTTGATGCCAGAGTTGGCCGCCCGCTTGAGATCGCGGCGACAGGCAGCCATTCAAGGGGCAGGGCGGATCGCCAAGGGGTTGATGGCCTCGGCTTTGGCCCAGCAGGAGGGGAGATCCCTGCTGGTGGTGACTGCCACTTTGGAAGAAGCAGGCCGCTGGACGGCGCAACTGGAGGGCATGGGCTGGGAGAGCGTGCAGCTTTATCCCACCTCCGAGGCTTCCCCCTATGAGCCGTTTGACCTGGAGCCGGAGCTGGTGTGGGGACAATTGCAGGTGCTGGCCGATTGTCTCCAGGGCAGAAAGGGCATGGCCGTTGTGGCCACGGAGCGGGCCTTACAACCCCATCTTCCCCCCCCAGAGGTGTTTCAGGCCTTCTGCCTCAAGCTGGAACCTGGCCTGGAGCTGTCGCCGCAGCAGTTGGGGCAGCAGTTGGCCCGGCTGGGCTACCAGCGGGTAAGCCTGGTGGAAAGCGAGGGGCAGTGGAGCCAAAGGGGCGATATTCTCGACATTTTCCCGGTGGCCTGCGAGTGGCCGGTGCGCCTGGAGTGGTTTGGCAATGAGCTGGAACGGCTGCGGGAGTTCGACCCGGTAAGCCAGCGCTCCCAAGATGGGATCCCTTCTGTCTGGCTGACCCCCACCGGCTATGGGCCCATGCTCTGGCCAGCGCTGCAGGAAAAGATGGAGCAGCTCTCCCCCGCCCTGCGGCAGCAGGGATCGCCTCCCCCAGAAGGCCTGCGCCGTTTTCTCGGCCTGCTCTACGATCCACCGGCCAACCTGCTGAGCTACTTGGATCCCAATACCTTGATCCTGATCGACGAGCCGGAGCAGTGCCAGGCCCACAGCCGGCAGTGGCTAGCCCACGCCCAGGAGCAGTGGCAATTGGCCCAGGCTGCTGAGCCGGCTCTAGTGCCCTTCCACCGCCCCTTCGATCTTGAGGCCGCTGAGTGGGATCCCTTCCCCCGCCTGTTGGTCCGTGCCTTTGCCCCTGCTGGCGAGGGGGAAGCTGTCCTCGACCTCAAAAGCCGGCCTGTCCCTGCCACTCCCCACCAGTTTGGATCCCTGGCCAAAACCCTGCGCGAGTACCGCAAGCAACACTTGCAGGTGTGGATCCTCTCCGCCCAGCCCTCCCGCACCGTGGCTCTGCTGCAGGAACACGACTGCCCGGCCCAGTACGTGCCCAACCCCAAAGATTTTCCGACTATCGAGCGCCAGCTCCAGTCCTACACGCCGGTGGCCCTGAAGTACTCCGGCCTAGCGGATCTGGAGGGGTTTCTCCTGCCCACGCTGGGGTGGGTGGTGCTGACCGACCGCGAGTTTTTCGGCCAGCACAGCCTGGCCACCCCCACCTATGTGCGCAAGCGCCGCCAGGCCAGCTCCCGCCAGGTGGATCCCAACCTGCTCAAGCCGGGGGATTTTGTTGTTCACAGGGCCCATGGCATTGGCCAGTTCCTGCGGCTGGAAAGCCTCACCATCGGCGGCGAAACCCGAGAATATCTGGTCATTCAATACAGCGATGGCCTGCTGCGGGTGGCTGCCGACCAGGTCAACTCCCTCTCCCGCTACCGGGCCGGCGGCGATGGCCCCCCCGCGCTGCACAAAATGTCCGGCAGCACCTGGGAAAAGACCAAGCAAAAAGTTAAAAAGAGCCTGCAAAAAGTGGCCCTTGACCTGTTGGAACTCTATGCCAAGCGTGCCCAACAGGAGGGCTATGCCTTCCCGCTCGATTCTCCTTGGCAACAGGAGCTGGAAGACTCTTTTCCCTATCCTCTGACACCGGATCAAACTCGCGCCGTCCAGGAGATCAAGCGGGATATGGAGTCTCCCCGCCCCATGGATCGGCTGCTGTGCGGGGATGTGGGTTTTGGCAAAACGGAAGTGGCCATCCGTGCCATTTTTAAAGCCGTAACCGCCGGCAAACAAGTAGCTCTTTTGGCGCCAACCACCATTCTCACCCAGCAGCACTACCACACTCTCAAAGAGCGCTTTGCCCCCTATCCCATTCAAGTGGGCTTACTCAACCGCTTCCGCACTCCCGACGAGAAAAAAGAGATCCTGGCCCGCCTCAAAAGTGGTGAACTGGATGTCATTGTGGGCACCCACCAGCTTTTAGGCAAGGATGTACAGTTTCGCGATTTGGGCCTTTTGGTCATTGACGAAGAACAGCGCTTCGGCGTCAACCAAAAAGAGAAAATTAAACTCCTCAAAACCCAGGTGGACGTGCTCACCCTTACGGCTACCCCCATTCCCCGCACTCTGTATATGGCCTTGTCGGGGTTGAGGGAAATGAGCTTGATCCAAACTCCCCCGCCCTCGCGGCGCCCGATTAAAACTCACCTCTCCCCCTACAATCCTGAGGTCATTCGCACGGCTATCCGCCAAGAGTTGGATCGCGGCGGGCAAGTCTTTTATGTTGTCAACCGCATTGAAGGGATCGAAGAGACCAGTGCCAAATTGCGGGAATGGGTGCCCGGCGCCCGCATTGCCATTGCCCATGGGCAAATGCCGGAAGGAGAGCTGGAAGCGACGATGCTGGCTTTTAACAACGGGGAAATCGATATCCTGGTCTGCACCACCATTATTGAGTCGGGTTTGGATATTCCCCGTGTCAACACCATTTTGATCGAAAATGCCCAGGAGTTTGGGCTGGCTCAGCTTTACCAATTGCGAGGGCGGGTGGGCCGGGCTGGGATCCAAGCCCATGCTTGGCTGTTCTACCGAGAAGATGGCATCCTCACCGAAGAGGCCCGCAAACGCCTGCAGGCCATTCAGGAATTTACCCAACTGGGATCTGGGTATCAATTGGCGATGCGGGATATGGAGATTCGCGGCATTGGCAACCTGTTGGGCACGCAGCAATCGGGGCAGGTCAATGCTGTGGGCTTCGATCTTTATTTGGAGATGCTGCAAGAGGCCATTCGCGAAATTCGTGGCCAAGAGATCCCGCAGGTGGAAGATACGCAAATCGACCTCAATGTCACCGCCATGATCCCGCAAAGCTATATCCCCGACGAAGATCAAAAGATGCAGGCCTATCGCCAATTGGCTGCTGCCGGCTCTCGGGTCGAGCTGTTGCAAATTGCCCAGGAATGGCAGGATCGCTTTGGCCCCCTGCCCAGGCCTACCCAGGAGCTGCTGCGGGTGATGGAGCTGAAGATTTTGGCCCGCAGGCTGGGCTTTTCCCGTATCAGGCCGGCCAAGGAGCATGTGCTTCTGGAAACTCCCATGGAGGAGCCTGCCTGGAACCGCCTCAAGGAAGCGCTGCCCACTCACCTACAGCCTCGCTTTGTTTACCAGCCGGGCAAGGTGACGGTGCGGGGCCTGGGGATGGTGCCTGCGGCGCAGCAACTGGAGAACCTTTTGCAGTGGCTGGACAAAATGGGCTTAGCCCTGAGCCGGATAGAGGCCGGGATCCCAACAGCCACTTAGTCCTGGCTGCGGGGCGGGGCTTCTGCTGTGAGAAACTGGGATGGGTGCCCGGCCTTCCTCGGGTTGGACTTTTGCACTCCCCGTTGCCTTGCCTCATGAAAGTCCTCGAAGCTCACCACCTCCAGAAAACCTACCGGCAGGGGGGCAAGCAGGTGCGGGCGGTGGTGGATGTCTCTCTGACGCTGGCGGCAGGGGAGATCCTGGCTTTCTTGGGGCCCAATGGAGCCGGCAAGACCACCACCATCAAGATGATTGCTGGGCTGATCCAGCCGGATGCCGGCACGGTGCGCATCCTGGGACGGGATCCCCACGCCGATGCGGGTGCGCTGGCCCAGGTGGGGGCGGTGCTGGAAGGCAACCGCAACCTCTACTGGCGGCTCACCCCCCTGCAAAACTTAGAGTATTTTGGCGTGCTGCGGGGGCTATCCCCCAGAACGGCTCGCCAGCGGGGGCTGGAGCTACTGGAAACCTTTGGCCTGCTGGAAAAACGGGATGTTGCCGTGCAAACCCTTTCGCGGGGTATGCAGCAGAAGGTGGCCATTGCTGTTGCCCTGCTGCACCAGCCGGTTCTGCTGTTGCTGGATGAACCCACCTTGGGGCTGGATGTGGAAGCGGCGCAAGCGGTGAAATCCTTGATCCGCCAAATTGCCGCTTCGGGTCGGGCCATTCTCCTCACCACCCACCAACTGGAGATGGCCGAGGCCCTCTCAGACCAAGTGGCCGTGATCGAGGGGGGGAGAATCCTCTGCCAGGCCCCCACGCAGGAGCTGATCCGCCAGTTTGCCGGCGCAGCCAGTACTTATCGGATTGAGTTGGAACAAGACCTCGATCCCAGCCGGGCGGAGCGCCTGCTCCAGCAAGGGGTGGAGATTCTCGGCTTCCATCAGTTGCGCTTTGGCGGCTCTTCAGAGGCGTTGTATCAGGTGCTGGAGATCCTCAAGCCCTTGCCCCTGCTCAGCCTCAAGCGCGAGGAAGCGGATCTCACCCATGTTTTCCTCAAGCTGTTAAAAAGAGGGGATAGGCGAGGATGATGCAGGCGATACACCTGTTTTGGGCGGAGCTGAAGCGGGCCTGGATCCAGTACATCCGCTATCCGGCAGAAGCCCTGGGCGGGATCCTGATCACCACCTTTTTCTTCTATGCCCTCTTTGCCGGCGCTCAGTATGTGGCGGGGCCGGCCTCCCAATTTGGCGAACGGTTGGACGCGGTGGTGATCGGCTATGTGCTCTGGACGCTGGTCATTTTTGTGGTGAACGATATTGCCCTCAACCTGCAAGTAGAAGCCCAGACAGGCACCTTGGAGCAGGTGTTGCTCTCGCCCTTTTCGGCGGCCACCCTGTTTTTGGCGCGGGCCTGCGCCAGCTTGGTGTTGCGCTTTTCCGTCGTCGCCGTTATTTTGGGCGTCATTTTGCTGTTGACAGGCAGCCGGCTGCGCTTTCCTCCCACTCTGTTGTTGCCCCTCTTGAGCGTGGTGCTGGGGGCCTATGGCTTCTCGTTTTTGCTGGGATCTGCTGCCTTGATTTGGAAGCGCATCCAACAACTGCTGATCCTCAGCCAATTCGGCCTGCTCTTTCTCCTGGCCACCCCCACGGAAGAGTGGTCGGGATCCCTGAAGTGGCTGGGGCAGATGCTGCCCATGACGGCAGGGGCCGGCTTGCTGCGGGATCTGATGGTGCGGGAGGCGGGCTTGGATCCCCTGCGGCTGCTCATGGCTCTGGCCAGCGGCCTTTTCTACTTCGGGCTGGGCCTGCTGGCCTTTCGCCGGGCGATGCAACTGGCCAAACAGCGGGGCATCTTGGGATCCCAGTAGGACGTTGTCAGAGGGAGCGCCGGTCGCCAGGGGAGCGCAACAGGTGAGGGAAGTGGTACTCCACTGCGCCGGTAGCCAAGTTGTTCTCGGGAGAAGCGATGCCCCGCCGGCTCAGCTCTCGCAGCGCTTTTTCAATCTCGTCAAAGTCAGCAGGCAGCTCGATGGCGACTTCGGAGAGGGTGAGGATCCCTTGTCGCTGCTGCGCCAGCCGCAGGATCTCCCGCATCAAAGCCTGACCCTTCAAAGGCTGAGGCGGGGCAGAGACGGCTTTTGCGGGAGCCGGAGAGGGCCGCACTCCTTGCAGGACGGCCAGCTTGAAGTTGTAATCTTCCACCATGCCCGGGATCAAAAACAGGTCGATCAACTGGCCGAAGCCCAAAAGGCCGAAGGTCAAAAGCCAGAGAATGCCCGTCACGGTTTTGCCCAGATAGAGGCGATGGACGCCACAGATCCCGAATATGCCCAGCGCCCAAAGGATGTAGGTGGTGCCGACAGATTTGGGCTCGGCAGGGGGCAGTAGGTAGCGAGAACTCATCGTTTTTCTCCGAGAGACCCCACGCTACGGCGCAGCAGGGGAGGGACAGAAGGCTTGGCGACGAGGCTCAATGTCCCAGAGCCAAGCGTATAGGTATACGATAGCTTCACTTCGCTGCGCCATCAGGTGAGGCTGGCCTGCTGTTGCCGCTTTCACCAACGTCGGCTAGGTGGATGAGAAAGGCTGCAAAAAAACTTAAGGCCACTTTCCCGCTGTGGGATAAGACCCCCTACAGTGGATAAAGAACGATGATTGAGTTTTGCTATGTCCAAAAGCGGCGTGCTCCTGCTGAACTTGGGGGGACCAGAGACCCAGGCCGATGTGCAGCCCTTTCTCTACAACCTATTTGCTGATCCCGAGCTGATCCGCCTGCCGTTTCCCTTCTTGCAGGGGGCTTTTGCCTGGGCCATCTCCGCGCTGCGGGCCGCAAAATCCCGGCGTAACTACGCAGCCATTGGGGGGGGATCCCCCTTGCGGCGCATCACGGCCGAGCAAGCGCGAGAACTGCAGGCCCACCTAGTGGCCGAGGGCTACGACGTGCCGGTGTATGTGGCCATGCGCTACTGGCACCCCCTGATCGAATCGGTGGTGCAGCAGATCAAGTCGGATGGGATCACCCGCCTGGTGGTGCTGCCGCTCTACCCGCAGTATTCCATCAGCACGACCGGCTCCAGCTTTAAGCTGCTGGATCGGCTCTGGGCCGAAGACCCGCAGCTGGGCCGCATCGAGCGCTGCCAGATCAGCTCTTGGTACGATCAGCCTCAGTACGTGCAGGCGATGGCAGGAGCCATTCGGGAACAATTGGATCGGTTTGCCGATCCCGAAAGGGTGCATGTGCTGTTTAGCGCTCACGGCATTCCCGAAAGCTATGTCACCCAGGCCGGGGATCCCTACCAACAGGAAATGGAAGCTTGTGTGCGGCTGATCTGGCAGCAGGTGGAGCGCCCCAATGACCACACCCTCTCCTACCAAAGCCGGGTGGGTTCGGTGCGGTGGCTGCAACCCTATACCGAACGGGTTATCCCGGAGCTGGGAGCGCGCGGGGTGAAGCAGTTGCTGGTGGTGCCGATTAGCTTTGTGTCGGAGCACATCGAGACCCTGCAGGAGATCGACATCGAGTATCGGGAGCTGGCCCACCAGGTTGGGATCGCCGATTTTCGCCGGGTGCCCGCCCTAAATGCCGACCCGCTGTTCATTGCCGGCTTGGCGGCGCTGGTGCGGCCTTATTTGCTCACCTCGGGCTTGGCCGCTCCTGCCTTTGTGCCTGCGGCTGTGGCTCACTCTGTTCTCGAGCCCTGAGCCAGACTAGGGTAAAGCAACAGAACTACCCCACGCGGTTGCAATGCTGATTTCCGGTGCCTTGGTTAGCGTGGCTACCCCGGATTTACCCCGTCTACAGCACTTCTATCAGGCTCTCTTGGGGATCCCTCCTCAAGCTCAGCTCCCAACCGAGGGGGAGCCGGTGTATGTGGAGTTTCGTCTGCCGGGGTTGCGGCTGGGCCTTTATGGCAGCCGTCACCCCAACTTTGCTGCTCAAGCCGGGGCGATGAGCCTCTGCTTGCAGGTGCAGGATTTACAGGGATCCCTGACAACGCTGGAGGGGCTGTCGAAAACTTACCGGCTCTCCATCTCCCCCCTGCGGCAAGCTTTTCACGGACAGGAGGTGGATTTTCAGGATCCCGATGGCAACCGGATTGTGTTGCACCAGCCTTCTGCGGCTGTTTGGGAAGTGATGGCCTGGGAGGGCTAGATCTGCCACAGGTAGATGGTGTAGGTGTTGATGACATCCGATACGGTGGTGGTGGCGGTGGGGGGCCAATCTCCCATGTCGAAGGAATGGGTAACCAAGCGGGCGCCAGGCCGGAGCTGTGAGCGCAACTTGTCTCGGATCAGCAGGTGGGAGCGGGGCAGCAAATAACAGCTCACCACTGTCGCCGGGGCTAAGTCCAAATTAAGCAAATCCTGCTGGAGAAAGATGACTCGATCCTGAACTTGGGCTTCTTGGGCCCGCTGTTGGGCTTCGAGGATGCGCTCCGGGTCGATATCCACCCCCACACCCCGCGTGCCAAAGCGCTGTGCCGCTCGAATGAGGATGCGGCCATCCCCACAGCCCAAGTCGTACAGCACATCTTCGCGCCCCACCTGGGCCAAATCCAGCATGGCATCGACAACCGAGGGCAAGGTGCGCACATAAGGAGCCAAGCTGAGCCGGTTGGGCTGGCCGTGGAAGAAGGGATCCCTGCCGAGCAAGTTGTGGTTCAGCTTGGGCTTGAAACCGCGAGGTGCTGAGGGTTGATCCCGAGAAGAGCGCTTTTTTCTATTCATCAAATATATTTTGATCGGTGTTCCCATTAGTCTAGCAATCTATTGCAGTACCGAGGCTCCGGCATTTTACTGGATGGGAAAGCACCGTCAATCGCCTTGGCCCAAACACTTTAAAAAATATCAAAAAATATCTTGATTCAACAACTTGGCCAGGCGTTCCAGCCCCTTTTTGACCTGGCGGGAAACAGTAACGGCGCTGATCCCCAGCCGCTCTGCCGTTTCTTTTTGGGTGAGGTCGTAGAAGAAGACAAATTCCAAAATCTGGCGGGTGCGCTCTTCCAGCTTGGCCAAGGCATGTTGTAGGCGAATGCGATCTTCTTCGGCCAGTTGAAAACTGCGGTAGCGTTGATCTGGAACGACCTCGCCTAGAGCAACGCTATCTTCCCCGGTTTGAATGGGGGCATCAAGGCTGAGCAAAAGGCTATTTTGTTGAGCCAGTTCCATCTCTTGCCATTCCCGGTCCGTCAGTTGCAAAGCTTCTCTCACCTCGGCCTCAGAGGGGGGACGGCCCAACTCTTGCCGCAGGCGCGCAATCACCTTCTTGGCTTGTCGTTGCAGAGTCGTCCAGCGACGTGGGATCCGCAAGGTGGAGCTTTTGTCCCGCAAGTAGTGTTGAATTTCTCCGCGAATGTAGGGCATGGCAAAAGAGCTAAAAGCCAGGCCACGGGTAATATCAAAGCGTTCAATGGCTTGAATCAAACCCAAGCAGCCGATTTGTACCAAGTCATCGTACCCCTCATTGCATTGGTTACTCCAGTGATGGGCTTCTTTGCGCACCAAGCCCAGGTTCATTTCCACCAGCCGGTTGCGCAGGGCCGGATCCCGAGTCTGGTGGTACAGTCGCAACAGTGCAGCGGTTTGGGCTTTAACATCTTCATGTTTGGATGCCATAGACGCACCCACAGCTCGGGATCCAGTATCGCCAATACTAGCTTTAGTCAAAGATAGGGGAGCCTCGGCTGTCGATGGCGTTGGCGGGTCGGAGTCGTCGAGAGAAGGCGGTTGAGGAGCCGTTAGCATAGACAACCAACTTAGAGACAGGGGATACTAGGCGCCACCCATTTTCTCCGGGCCAGACTTCCGCTGCACCCAACCGCGAAGAAGCTTGCAGGCAGACAGTATCAGGTTGTGTCCATGAAAATGCTACCAGATGTTAACAAGAACACAACTTGCCCCCGAGATCTGCCAGGAGCTGGAGTGTTCTCAGTTTGCTCAGGTTTTTCGCTGTAAGCAACAGCATCTCTACGGAAAATCAGCGGGTTTCCTCTGCATTGGGCGGAGCCACCAGATTGCTGTTGCCGGCCCATCCTCTGGAACTCAGGACGCAGACGATGAGCAACTAAAGTTGCTTACGGGCTTTTCCGCCCCGCACGAAATACGGAGCTACCAAGCTATCCCTCCGTGTCGGTTCCAAGGCCGGAGAGGGCTGTCAGGAAGGCCGTAAAGCTCGGCTCACTGCGAATGAGGTCGAAATAGGGCTCAGAGGAGAGCAAGGGGCGGTAGCGCTCCGGCTGCAGGCGCAGGGCTTGCTCCAAGGCTTGCAGAGCCTGGGGCACCTGACCTTCCCAGGCGCAGCAGCAGGCTTTGGCGTAGTGGGCCTCGGCATCTTCGGGATCCATCTGCAGGGCCCGGTCAAAACTCTGGATGGCCAGCCCGTAGAGGTTTAAGTCCATCAGCACCAGGCCGCGCTGCACCCAGATCTGAGGGCGCTGGGGATCCTGGGCCAGGGCGCGGTCGTAGCTGTTGAGAGCTTCCATCCAGTTGCCCAGGCGGTGGTGGGCAAGGGCGTGGCCGGCCCAGAGGGAAGCCGATGCGGATCCCAGTTGCAGGGCCCGTTCATAGCTGGCCAGGGCCTCGGCGTAGCGCTCCAGGTGCACTAGGGCCAGCCCGCGACTTTGCCAAACCTGGGGATTGCTGGGGTTTATGGCCCGGGCTTTGTCGTAGCTAGCTAGGGATCCCTGCCACTGCCCCAGCGAGGCCAAGGTTAGCCCGTGCAGATACCACGTTTCCGAGCTATCGGGGCGGAAGGTGAGAATCTGCTCGTAGGCGCGCAGGGCCTCTTGGTAGCGGCCCAGTTGCCGCAGCGTGTTGGCCTGGTTAAAGCGGGCCTCAAAAAAATCCGGCTTTAGGTGCAAAGCCCGCTCGTAGCTGGCCAGCGCTTCCTGGTGACGGCCGAGATCGTCCAGTAGAGAGCCGCGGTTGTTCCAGGCTTCGGGAAAATCTGGCTTCAGCTCCAGGGCACGATCGTAGCTGGCCAGGGCAGCTTGGGCCTGCCCCAGGTGGTCGAGGGTGGTGGCGCGGTTGTACCAGGCAATGGGATCCTGGGGCCGATCTGCCACCGCCTCTTCGAAAGGCTGCAGTTGGGCCCCCTGTTCCACCGTAAGGGCAGAGAGGTCAACCGCCGTTGCCGGCCAAACAGTTGTCGAGTCTGGGGGAGCAGCCTGCTGCTGTCGTCGCAGCCACCAGGCCCAGCCGCCGGCCAAGAGCAACAGGCCCACCCCCAGCAGCAGCACACCCACATCGCTCGGAGCAATCGCAAACGGCATGACCCACTTCCTCGCCGCGCGACTTTACATCATCACCAAAAACGGCAGGGGATCGCTGGGCCCTGCCGGCGAGATCAGCTCGATGCGTTTTTCGCCAGGGTAGGTGCTGGGATCGATCTCAAAAGTTACGGTCAGTGCCTCGGCAGTGGCCTGCACCGGCCCTTGGGAGCGCCCCAAGGGATCCCCGAAGCTAACCCGGATCCCTTTGCCCGCCGGGCTGACGCGGATCTCCGTCACTTGATCCAGATGGGATCCCTCCAGTGTACAGACGATAACATCGCCCACAAAGGCTTCCAGAGGCCATCCCCGCCGTACCTGCGGTCTTGACATGCTCGCCCCACTCCTTGGTTATCGACGTTGCCCTTGGATCCCTTGGCCCTGCTGCGTCGCCCGCGGTCTTGGATCCGCTAACGCCAAGCTCAGGGCTATCGAGAAGGGCTACCTGATGTTTAGCCCAAAGTTCCCGGCATGACAAATGGCCGCTGACCCTGCGGGAACAGCCCCAATCCAGCCCTCTTCCAAACCCGAGGAATCGGGGGCGGTCAGCGTGGCCGTTCCCCGCACCAACCAATCGGAAGAGGAACCAACGCTCACCAGCCGCGGCACCTCTTCCAGGCTATCGGCCACGGCAAACAGCACCCGCCCTCGCGCCTGGGGATCCCAGCCTAGCAGCTCGGCATATCCCAGGGCCGGCGGTGGCTCCCAAACCTGTACCGGCGGGATCCCGGTCGAGCCGGTGGGCAAGGGCCAGATCACCGCCCGATCCCAGCTCAAATCGGTTTGGAACCAGCCTTCGTACTCCCGCGCCAGCAGAGTGTTGTCCTGCCAGGCCAGCGGCAGGATCATGGCAAAATCCAAGGGCTCGGCGGGGTCGTACACAGACGCTGAAGCTTGATAGATCACTTGCAAGGCTTGGGTACGAGTGTTCTTGGCAAACAACACACTGGTCAACCGACTGGCCTGAGGGGTGGCCACCAAATCCAGCCGCGTGTACACCTGCCACTGCGGATCCGGTGCCGGCAGAGGCCGGCTGCGCAGCAGGCCAATCAGCGTACACTGCCGTTGCCGCGCCTGCTCCTGCAGGGCATACACCCACTCCCACGGCACGGCCAGCGGCGGAGAAGGGATCCCCTCCGCAGCCGCCATCGTCGCCAACAGCAGGGATCCCATGGCCGCAGACAGAGCCCCTCTCCACCACCGCCCCTTTCGCCAGACAGAAGCTGCCATCGTCACCCAACCTGCGGCCAGGCCAAACTCTCTAGCTCCCCTCGGCCAAGCGCAGTTGCACCGAGCGGCCATGGGCGGGCAGCCCCTCCGCTTGTGCCAGAGCTTGGATCGCGCCAGCCACCTCCTGCAAAGCTGCCGAGCCGTATTGGATCAGGCTGGAGTACTTCAGGAAGGTCTCTACCCCTAGAGCTGAGGCGTAGCGAGCCGCCCCCGCCGTGGGCAAGGTGTGGTTGGGCCCGGCCAGGTAGTCCCCCACCGCCTCTGGAGTGTAGTGCCCCAGGAAGATTGCCCCCGCATGGCGAATGGGATCCAGCAGGGCCCAGGGATCCGCCACCTGCAGCTCCAGGTGCTCCGGCGCGAACTGGTTGGAGAGAGCCACCGCTGTCGCCAGATCCGGCACTACGGCAATGAGCCCGTAGTTGGCCACCGCCTTTTCCACCATCAGGCGATTGGGGTGGGTCTCCAGTTGGGCCGCCACCGCCTGCTGCACCTGTTGGGCCAACTGGAGATCGGGGGTGAGGAGAACGGCCGCCGCCAGGGGATCATGCTCGGCCTGGGCCAGAAGATCGGCGGCAACATAGAGGGGATTGGCGCTCTCGTCGGCGATGATCAACACCTCGGAAGGCCCTGCCAGCGAGTCGATCCCCACCGTGCCGTATACCAGCTTCTTGGCCAAAGTCACGTAAATGTTGCCGGGGCCGGTGATTACATCCACCTTGGGGATGGTCTCGGTGCCATAGGCCAGCGCTGCAATGGCCTGGGCCCCGCCGACGCGATAGATGGTGTGGATGCCCACTTCTTGGGCGGCCACCAAAATAGCCGGGCTGATCCCCTTGCCCCCCAGCCCGTCCGATCCCGGTGGGGTCACCATGACAATCTCGGGCACCCCCGCCACCTTGGCCGGAATGGCGTTCATCAACACGGTGCTGGGATAGGCGGCCCGCCCTCCTGGAATGTAGAGGCCGGCGCGGTCCACGGGGCGGTACTGCTTGCCCAAGACAATCTCAGGGCCGGGAAAGCTCACCCAACTGCTGGGCACCCGCTGCCGGTGAAAGGCTTCAATGCGCTGTTTGGCCAGGCGCAGGGCCGATAGCAGTTGCGGCGATACCGCCTGGTAGGCCGCCTCCAGCTCCGCCCCCGAGACCTTCAGCTCCGCCACGCTCAACTCCACCTGGTCAAACTCAGCCGTGTAGGCCAGTAGAGCGCGATCCCCCTGACGGCGCACTGCTTGCAGGATCTCCCGCACAGTGGCCTCACGGTGCAGGTTCTGGTCAGCCTGAGTGCGCTCCGAGATCCGTCTAAGCTCGGCTTCAGCCTCGGTTAGCTGGGTGACGATTCTCAGCATGGCAACTCCTTCGCCTAGCGTGCCGTAAGCAGATGGTAGCGAGGGATCCGGTGGCATCGCGGTAGCAAAGCAGATCCTTACTCCACCGGTTCGTGGTGGCCAGAGGAGCCATCCTCGGTCAGGGATCCCGTCTGCACCTGGGGTGATCTGCTATGGTCATAGCTTAGCCTGGATTTTCCGCGGCCAAGAACCGGCCATGGCGCTTTGAGGACGCTGTTTGAAAAGCAGCTTCCTCTGCTTTTACCAGCGCAATTCAGCCGATTTGATTAAATTGCGAAAGTCGTGGATCACCTCTTCGCAGCGGCGGAAAAAAGCCAGTACCCAGTCCCGCAGCACCTTTTGTTGAGATTCGTCCAGCTCCTTGAGGGTGCCCCGGTAGTGGATTTGGCCGCTGCGCTCGATCTCGAACTGGTTGAGCCACTCGGCTGAGGATCCCTGGCGTTCCACCACTTCCTGCCGCGCTGCCTTCCAATAGTTGACGATCACTGCCTTGCCCAAATAGCCGCTTGTGATCTGGCAGAGGCGATTGAGAGATTGCACAAAGACATCCATCTGCATGCGGCTGCCTGTCGCTGCCGGCTGGGTCGCCTCCTCCCTTGGTGTGGGCTTGTCTTCTGCTAGGGTGGAGCTGGGTTGGGTAGGGTTCCGGACGGCCTCCGCCTGGCTGGTCAACAGGCGAAAGGTGGCCAGGCCCTTCGGCGTATCCTGTTCCAGCTCGGCTCGCAGGCGGTTGACGGCCAAGGTGTAGACCGGCATCACCAGCTCGTCATTGACCGCCACCAGCAACACCCACTCCGGCCCTAAGGGGTAGACAAAGACTCGTTGCTCGGCAAACTGAAAGTCAAAATAGTCCAGGCCTGGGGGCATGGTCTGCAAAACCTGAAACAGCCCTTCGGCAAGGGCCTGCTGCTGCCGGCTGTCCAAGTTCTGAAAAGAGCGGTAGAAAAAAGGGCGGCCTGTCCGACTCAGGAGCGCCACCCCCATCACCCCCCGGATGGACAAAAAACTCTCGAGCGTTTCCTTCTCCATGCCCCTCAAGAGCCAACTCGGCCAACACAGCAGAGTAGCTTGGTAGCCCCATGCTAAGCGCTCCGCGCCGCTGACGCGAGTAGTGCGGGGCGGAAAAGCCTTCGAGCGACTGGAGTCGCTCGCCAATGTTATTATGCTCGCCAATGTTATTATGATGTTGTAATCTTAAGTCAGCACCTACCCCGGTGAAAAACCCGGACAGTACCGAAAGCCAGTAAGCAAGCGGAACCTTGAGGCTTTTTCTCTAGGAACTGTCTAGGGGCGTCTTGACAGCGCCTTTACGAGTCCAACTGTGGACTGCGTAGGCCTTCCCCAACTTCAGCCGGGGGAGTGTCAAAACTCCTACGGTGGCTCAGATTAGCCGAGGCTGGTTGGCTACAGCCCATGACTACAGTCTTTGCCAATCCTTGCCCAGTACAGAGCTTTCCAGCAACACCGACTGCAGCCGCTGCAACTACCCTTTGCGTAACAGGGATCCCTCTCGTCTGCAAAAACCTGATAAACTACCCCACCGCATAAGGCGGGTGGTTTTTTTGGTAGCCCTGAAGCAGGCCCACAAGGACTCCGTCCCGCTAACGCGAGTGGAGATGCAGTGGTTTACCCAAGCTTGAAAGCGTCTTTTCTTGCCAGACAGCCGTTGCAGCAGCTCCCGGCATCTGCGCCGAGAACTGCGTGTGCCCTGACTGGCCTTGCGTTGCAGAACCGCTCTCAAGCGGGAGTAGTGGTCTCTGACCTGGTTCAACTGCTGTCCATTCCAGTTGTCCCCCTCTGTTCGCGTCAGCCGGCCGTAGGCCTTGGTCGCATCCAGCTTTGTGGCTTGCGACGCAGACACCTTGAGCTTGCAAGAGGTAGTCAGAGCTTGGGTCATGCTAAGTATGTTGGGCGCTATCCCTTCCCACCGTATAGACGGTGGGGTATCCCGCGCGTTTTGTTGATCCAGCACTTTGATCCAACGCTGCGCTGTCGCGTACACAAGGGGAGAGGGCGCAGGGGATCCACCTATCCGTCCAGTTGCGCCCTCAGGGTTTGCACGCCCCGCCGCGACCAGCTCACTGCTCCAACGCGATCGGCGATGTAGAGGGGCCGCTGCTTTTGCCGAAACCAGGTGGCTACTGCCTCGCCAACAGGGCCGGAGCTGATGCCCGCCTGCACCTGAAAGCGCTCCAGCAAGTCCAGGATCACGGATCCCCCATCCCACCACAGCCAGTCGATCTGGGCCAGCAGCAGGGGGGATCCGGTCAGCTCAGCCTGGACGTTGGTGCCGGCGGATCCCAAGAGCAGCCAACGGGATCCCTCCGCCTCCAGGGTCAACACCAGAGGGTTGGTGTGGACAGCCTGCAGCTTCAGCCGCTCCGAAAAAGGGATCCAATCCGCAGGCCGCAAGACTTGATAGGGGATCCCGGCTGCTTGCACGGCGCTGAGGGAGCGCAGGTAGCTGTCCGAGGCGGCATTGACGCCGCCCCCATCCCAGAACTGCCCGATGGAGAAAGCCGAAAGCAGGATCTCCCAGCCCCCATTGGCCGAGCCGGCAGAGGTCATGGCCACCGCCCCTTCCAGACGGCGCAGGCCCTGCTGCCGCAAAAAGGGCAGCACCGTGCGCTCGGCCAAGCGGGGATCGCCACTGTTCAGTAAGAGATGGCGTCCTTCGGCTTGGATGGCCAGGATGGGGATACGGCCACTGGCCAAAGCCGTGATCTGAACTGGCGGCCCCGGCCACAGCCTTGGCCCCAGCAGGATGGCAGCCATAACCAGAGCAGTACCCTGCCAGCGGAAAGCCCGCCGCCAGCGGGGCCAAAAGGTCAGGGCCACCAGCGCCCCGTAGAGGAGCAGGCACTGCAGCAACGAGACCCTGCCGGTGTAGTAGGAGCTTAGGGGCCAGCCGGCCATCCAGCTCACCCAGTTAATCAAAGGCGTGAGCAAAAACGTCAAGGGCCGGGCCAGCAGGGATCCCAGCCCCGGCCAGATCAAGGCCACCAGGGCCGCCCCAAACCCTGCCACCAGCAGCGGCACTACTAGAAGCAATAGCAGCGGGTTGGCCAGCAGCGAGTAGGTGGGGATGCGGCCAAAGATAACCACCTGTAGCGGCAGGGTCCAGATCTGGGCGGCCAGCGGAACGGCCAGAGCGGTAGCCACCGCCGGCGGCAAAAAGTCCAGCCGGGACACGATCGGCGCCGTCCCCACCAGCAGCCCCAAGGTGGCGGCAAAGCTAAGCTGAAACCCCAGATCGGTAATCCACAGCGGCTGGTAGATCAAGAGCAAAACTGCCGCCACCAGCAGCGTCCCCAGGGGGTTAAGCCTGACTTTTCCTTCCAGTCTGGGCTCCGTCAGTACCAGCATGGCCGCCACCCCCATTACCGCCGCCCGCAGCACCGAAGGCGTAAACCCCGTCAAGGTGAGGTAAATCCCCAAGACCGCCAGGAGGATCCCTTGCTGCAGGCGCACCGGCAGCCGCCGCGTCAGGACGAACACCACCCCCACCAGCAGCGACACGTGAAACCCAGAGGCCGCCAGGACGTGGGCCAGGCCAACTTCTCGAAAGGCATCCTGCAAATCAAAGTCCAGTTGAGCAGCGCGGGATCCCAGCACCAGGGAAGCCAAGAGGTTCCCCTGCCGCTCCCCCAGCCCGGCAATGAACGCCTCCCGCACCCGCCGCCGCAACACCCAACCTCCCCAGCCCCTCCCGCCCGGTTGGGGAATCACCTCGCGAGCGCTGAACCCCGCAAAAGCCCCCTGCCGCTGCAGATAGACCTGAAAATCAAAGCTGCCTGGGTTCAGGGCTGGACTGGGAAGGTAGAGGGATCCCGTCAGGCGCACCCGCTGGTTGGGATGGAGATCCTGGCTTGGGAGAGCTTCAGGGGTGGCAGTGACGTAGAGCTTGCCGCTCACCTGGCGAGCGGTGGAGTTGGCCTCCAACACCTGCTCCGCCTCAAGCCAAAACTGCCGCCGCTCGCTGCGGCTGGAACGGGGCTCCGCAAGAACGGTGCCCACCAGGCTCATCTGCGGCTGCGGGGCCAGCAGGCTAATATCCGTCGGGCCGGGAACCGGCTGCCGCCAGCCCAGGTAGGCCCAGGCCAGGCAGCCCACCAGCCCCATCGCCAGCCAGGTGCGGGCCAAACGCAGTTGCCGCCGCCACACCAGGGATCCCACCAATCCCAGCCCCAGCGGGATCCCCCAGCCCCAGCCGCTCACCGCCGGCCAGGCCCGCAGCAACAGGCCCAGGATCCAGCCCAGCCCCAGCAGATAGGTTCTTTCCATCTCCTCGCAGCACGTTTGCCCCCACTGTACTGTCGCCCTCAGGCGGGATCCATGGCCTTGTCTTAACCTTGCTCGCCTGCCAAAAAATCGTATTAAAGGATACTCTTTCTCGCCCCTGGCAAAGGGAGTGTAGATTAGGGCTGTTCGCGTGGCGAGCTGTTCAAGTGCTTTGCAGCACCAGGTAGGGCTCGCAGATGCCGAGGAAGTTCCCCGCGCCAACCTTCTCAGATAAGCAGCAGTCGTCTGTTCCCCTCTCTACCGTTTTCCTTGAACCCTATGCGCATTCGATCCATCCGCGTTCTCAGTGGCCCCAACTACTGGAGCATCCGTCGTCACAAGCTGATCCAAATGCGGCTCGATCTGGAAGACCTGCGGGAGCGCCCCACCAACACCATTCCGGGTTTTAAAGAAAGGTTGCAGACCTTGTTGCCGGGACTGTGGGAACATCAGTGCTCCCGCGGCTGCTATGGGGGATTCTTGCAACGGGTGGAAGAGGGTACCCTCATGGGCCATGTGGTGGAGCATGTGGCTTTGGAACTGCAGACCCTGGCCGGCATGAAAGTGGATTTTGGCCGCACCCGCGAAACCTCCACCCCCGGCACCTACAACGTCGTCTTTGAGTATCAGGAGGCAGAAGCCGGGCGCTTTGCCGCCAAAGCTGCAGTGTATCTCTGTCAGGCCTTGGTGGATGGAGAAGACTACCGCCGCGACCTGGAGCTGGACATCCAAGAGTTGCGAGAGATCCGAGAAAACGTCCGCTTCGGTCCCAGCACCCAAGCTCTGCTGGATGAGGCCGCCCTGCGCGGCATCCCCTATCTCCGCCTTAACAAGGGATCCCTGGTGCAACTGGGGTACGGAGTCTACCAAAAGCGCATCGAAGCCACCACCACCGAAAAAACCAGCATCATTGCCGCCGACCTGGCCGCCGACAAACGGGCCACCAAAGAACTGCTGCAAGACATGGGGATCCCGGTGCCCAAGGGCTACACCGTGCGGCGTCGCAGCGAGTTGGCGGCCACTATCGAGGATGTGGGGGGCTTTCCGGTGGTGATCAAGCCCCTCAACGCCAACCATGGCAAGGGCATCACCGTCAACATCACCAGCTTGGAGGCCGCCGAGATCGCCTACGATGCGGCCAGCCAGTACTCCGATGTGGTGTTGGTGGAACAACACCTGGTGGGGGATGACTACCGCCTGCTGGTGATCAACAACAAACTGGTGGCCGTGGCCAAACGGATCCCAGCCCATGTAGTGGGGGATGGCCGCTCCACCATTCAAGAGTTGATCGATGCGGTCAACCGGGATCCGCGGCGGGGGTTTGGTCACGAAAACGTGCTGACCCAGATCAGCGTTGACGACATGACCCTGCGCATCCTGGAGAGCAAAGGCTACACCCTGGATACCGTGCTGCCCGAAGGAGAGCATTGCACCCTCAAGTCCACGGCCAACCTGAGCACCGGCGGCATTGCCGTCGATTGCACCGATATCATCCACCCCTACAATGCCTTTATTGCCGAGCGGGCAGCTCAGATCATCGGCCTGGATGTGGCGGGCATCGACCTCATCTGCCCGGACATCGCCCAGCCCGTCAACGAAACCGGCGGCGGCATCGTCGAAGTGAACGCCTCTCCGGGTTTGCGTATGCACCTGGCCCCCAGCGAAGGGATCCCGCGCAATGTGGCCGAGCCCATCATCGACATGCTCTTTCCCCCCGGCAGCCACACCCGTATCCCCATCCTGGCCGTCACCGGCACTAACGGCAAAACCACCACTACCCGCCTGATCGCCCACATCCTCAAAGGTATCGGCAAGCGGGTCGGCTTTACCACCACCGACGGCGTTTACATTCAAAACCATCAAATTGCCAAGGGAGACATGACCGGCCCCCACAGCGCCCGCCTGGTACTGCGGGATCCCACCGTAGAAGTGGCGGTGCTGGAAACGGCACGGGGCGGTATCTTGCGGGAGGGTTTGGGGTTCCCGGAATGCGACATTGGCGTGGTGCTCAACGTAACCTCAGATCACCTGGGGCTGGGGGACATCGAAACCCTGGAAGACATGGCCCGCGTCAAATCGGTTTTGGTGGAGGCGGTACACGAGCGGGGCTACGCCGTCTTAAATGCCGACGACGGCCTGGTGGCCGCCATGGCCGCCAACGTCAAGGCGACGGTGGCCTATTTCAGCATGAACCCGGAGAATCCCCTCATTCAAAAGCACATTGCTTCCGGGGGCACAGCGGCTGTTTATGAAGAGGGTCACATCTCGATTTTGAAACGGGGCTGGAAACTGCGCATCGAAGATGTAACCAACATTCCCCTCACCCTCTCCGGCAAGGCCAGCTTCATGATCCAAAATGCCCTGGCCGCCACCCTGGCCGCCTTCCTGCACGGGGTTTCCATCGACGACATCCGCATGGCACTGGGCACCTTTACCAGTTCTGTGGCTCAAACCCCCGGTCGGCTCAACTTGTTCGATGTGGGCGGCTACCAGGTGTTGGTGGACTACGCCCACAACCCGGCAGGCTACGAGGCCATTCAGAGCACCCTGGAACGCTGGGATTGTCAGCGGAAGATTGGCGTGATTGGCGGCCCCGGGGATCGGCGCAACAGCGATCTGAGAGAGTTGGGAGTCCTGGCGGCGCGGATGTTCGACCGAGCCATCGTCAAAGAAGATGATGACCGGCGGGGACGGGAGCCAGGCGAAGTGGCCGCTCTGATCCGGCAGGGTTGGGAACAGGAAAAGGCAGGGGATCGCTTGCAGGAGATCCTGGATGAGGCAACTGCCATCGAAACTGCTTTGGAAAAGGCCGAACCCGGAGACCTGGTGGTGATCTTTCCGGCAGACGTGCAGCGCACCATCCAGATCATCACCCGCTTCCAAGACAAGCTTAACCCCAAACCCAGTTACCGTGGCTCTTCCTACAGCATGGGCCCAAACTTGATCTCCCCCAGCCCTGAGGGCAAACCGTCTTAAGCCGGCTGCCGACAACTCCAGAATGCTTCATGGTTGCCAGAAGCATGCCCCCGTTCCCTAAAGAGTATTGGGAATTGAGTGGGCGGAGATGGCCCATAACCCCCCGGCGGCGATATCCTGGGTTTAGGCTTGCCAGGGCCAGGCTGGCTCAGCTTGTCTTTTGGGGAGGAGCAGGTGTAGAGACTCCATTCCGTTTGTGCGAACGGTTCAAGGGATCCTCGCTTTTTAAGGCTCTTTTAAGGAACCTTAAGCGTTTCTAAAAAAGCTCAAAGAGGGCGGACAGAACGTTAGGGATCCCAAGCGACTTTGGGAACATCGTTAGGGTAATAGTGGGCTTCGCAAGGTAGGGAAACCGCACATGGACAGCGCTTTGCTGCAAGCAGCTCGTCAGATCTATCAATTTCATCTCCAGCATCGACCGGAGGTGCTGGAGCAGCCGCCGCGGGGTGTGGTCATCCACCGCCGTACCCTGAGAGGGGATCTGATCTTTTCTGAGTTTCCCATTCTGCTGCCCCAAGAAACCTTTATTCCGCTGCAGCAGTTGGAGCCGCTGCGGTGAGGCAGAAGGGCTCCTCTCCCGTTCTTCTCCTGCCCTTTTGAAGTGGTTGCCATGCTCAACCTTCTCTCCTGCTACGCAGCGCTTGCGCAATGTGGCTGAGCAACGCCGACGCGAACGGCATCTGGGAGCTGCGCCTGTTGGGCTGGGTGCTGGTGTTGGTGCTAGGAGCCTGTGTGGGCAGCTTTCTCAATGTGGTAGTCTATCGCCTGCCGCGGGGCCTCTCTCTGCTCTATCCTGGATCCCATTGTCCCCACTGCAAAACACCGCTGGGCCCGACGGAGAACATCCCCATTCTGGGCTGGTTCCTGCTGCGGGGCCGCTGCCGCCACTGCGGTGCGCAGATTAGCTGGCGCTACCCTGCCGTTGAAGCCTTGACCCTGGGGCTGTTTGGCCTCAGCATCGCCATCTTGGGTTTTTCCCCCCGCGGGATCCTCACCTGTGTCTTGTTGGGCTGGCTGCTGGCCCTGGCGCTGGTTGATCTGGACACGTTCTTGCTGCCGGAAGCGCTCACCCGCTCCGGCTTGGTGGCGGGGCTGCTGGCCCGCTTGGCGCTGCCCTGGCTGGAAGGATCCGGATCCCTGGCGGCCATGGGCCTGTCGCTGGTGGCCGGGATCGCGGGGGCCGTATTGGGCATTTGGTTGCTGGAGGGCATTGGCTTTGTTGCCCGCTGGGTTTTGCAGCGGGAGGCCATGGGCGGAGGAGATGGCAAGCTGCTGGCTCTGATCGGCATGTGGCTGGGCTGGCAAGGAGTCGTGGTGACTCTCCTTTTGGGTTCCGGCTTTGGCTTGCTGGGCAGCCTGCTGGCCATGACTAAAGGAAAGGCCCGCCTGGGCAAACCCATCCCCTTCGGCCCCTACTTGGCTCTGGGCGGTGCCGTGGCCGCCTTGGCGGGATCCCCCCTGGTGGAAGCCTACCTGCACTGGTCGGGTTTGCTGGGGTAGAACTCCCGCACCCCTCTTCCAGTGGCAACGGCGCCAACGATCGGCAGGGATCCCCTTTGGCCCCTATTCCACCCCCTCGATCCGGTCTTCCACTTCTTGGTACAGCTCCTGCAGGCGCTCAATATTGGCCTGGGAAGTCTGCCAGTAGCCACGCCCGTGCACCTCCAACAGGGATCCGACGATGCGCCGGAAGGAGTGGGGGTTGAGGTTCATCAGCCGCTGCCGCATCGCCTCGTCCTTGATGAAGGTCTCGTTGGTTTCCTCGTAGATCCAGTTGTCCACCGCGCCTGCCGTGGCCGACCAGCCGGAGGTGTTCACCAGCCGCTTGGCGATCTCCCGCACCCCTTCGTAGCCGTGCTTGAGCATGCCCTCATACCACTTGGGGTTGAGCAGCTTGGTGCGAGCATCAAGGCGGATCGTCTCGCTCAGGGTGCGGATCTGGGCGTTGGGCGTGGTGGTATCCGCCATGTAGGCCGAGGGGGCCTTGCCGTCCGGGCGCAGGCTCTGCACCAGCTTGGTGGGATCCGAGTCGAAGTAGTGGCTGACATCCGTCAGGCTGATCTCCGAGGAATCCAGATTCTGGAAGGTAACGTCCACCGTTTTCAGGCTGGCCTCAAAAAGCTGCCGCATCTGCTGGTTGGGCAGATTGGAGCCGAAGGCAAAGGACTTGCGGGATAGATACATCTCCCGCAGCTCGCTCTCGTCTTCCCAGGAGCTGTTTTCCACCGCCAGGTTGATGTTGGCCGAGTAGGAGCCGGAAGCGTTGGAAAAGACCCGCGTTGCTGCCTGCTCCAGCGTCAGCCCCAGCTCCTTGGCCTGCTGTAGGGCGTGCTTGCGCACAAAGTTCAGCTCCAGCGGCTCGTCGGCCAAGGCCGCCAGCTTCACCGCCCGGTCGAGGAGAGCCATTTGGTTGACAAAGAGATCCCGGAACACGCCGGAGCAGTTGACCACCACGTCGATGCGGGGCCGCCCCAGCTCCGCCAGGGGGATGAGCTCCACCTTGTTCACCCGCCCCAGGGCATCCGGCTTGGGACGCACCCCCAGCAAACACAGCACCTGGGCTAGCGATTCCCCATAGGTCTTGATGTTGTCCGTGCCCCAGAGCACCACCGAGATGGTTTCCGGGTACCTGCCGCCGTTGGCGCTCAACTCGCGGGCTAGCAGCCGCTCCACCACGATCTCCGCCGACTTGATGGCCGCTGCCGTGGGGATGGACTGGGGATCCAAAGCATGGATGTTGCGCCCCGTCGGCAACACATTGGGGTTGCGGATGGGATCCCCGCCCGGCCCCGGCAGGATGTACTCCCCTTCCAAGGCCCGCAGCAGCGATCCCAGCTCGTAGTCAGCCGTAATTTGCTTAAGGCACTCTTCCAAAAACTCAAACAGAGGCTTGAGCAGCTCTGCATCCACCTGGGGATAGCCCGCCTCCTTGAGGGCCACCAGCCAGGGCGCCTGCCGCCCCATGTTGAAGAAGTTGAGCTTAGCTACCCTGGAGACCCGCCCCTGGGCGTCGGTTTGCTCCTGCACCAGGGCCGCCACTGCCTTGTGGCAGGCCTTGTTGATGCGATCCAGCAGCTCCGTATCCGCCAGGTGCCCCCGATCCCGGTTGCGGTAGATCTCGTCGATATCCCGGCCCAGGCTCTGGGCAATAATGCGCGGCAGGCCAAGGATCCCTTCTTCTGGGCGGTCGATGCTGGCGATGCTGACCAGGGTGGCGATGGCTTCCTCTGCGGTAGGGGGCGCCCCGATCACATGCAGCCCACAGGGCAACAGCCGCGACTCGATCTCCATTAGCTTGGCGTAGAGCTGGCCCACCACCGTGTCCCGTTCTTCCAGGGTGAGCTGGCCGGCATCCACCGTCGGCAGCTCCACGTCCTTGTCCAGGTTGACCAGGCGCGCCTTGTCACAGATGGCGTTGACAATGGCAATGCCCCGTGCCCCCTCCCGCAGGGTTTGGTAAGAGCCAATCAACTCCCGCAGCTCCTGCAACCCCTTGTAGAGGCCGGCATTTTCTGCCGGCGGCGTCAAGTAGCTGATGGTGCAGGCGTAGCCGCGCCGCTTGGCGATGGTGGCCTCGCTGGGGTTGTTGGCCGCGTAGTAGTACAAGTTGGGCAGGGATCCAATCAAATTATCCGGGTAGCACTCGCCCGACATGCCGATCTGCTTGCCCGGCATGAACTCCAAAGAGCCATGGGTGCCAAAGTGCAGCACCGCATCGGCTCCCCAAACTTTCTCCAAATAGGTGTAGTAGGCGGCAAAACCGTGGTGGGGGCTGGCCGACCTGGAAAAGAGCAGCCGCATGGGATCCCCTTCGTAGCCAAAAGTGGGCTGCACCCCGATGAACACGTTGCCAAAGTGCTTGCCGTAGATGAGCAGATTCTGCCCGTCGGTGTTCAGGTGCCCTGGGGGTGGCCCCCAATATTTTTCAATGGCTTTGACATAGGGCGTCAGGGCCTCGTATTCCCGCACCGACAGCTTGGCAGCCACGTTCAGCTCCGGGCTGGCGTACTGGGCCTGGGCATCGTGCAGGATGGCCTCCATCAACTCCTGCGGCGTTTTGGGCAGCTCTGGCCCCAGGTCATAGCCGTTGTGGGCCAGCGCCTGCATGACGCGGTGGATGGAAGCAAACACATCTAAGTAGGCCGCCGTCCCCACATTGCCCTTGTCCGGCGGGAAGCTGAAGACGGTGATGGCAATTTTCTTCTCCAGCTTGGGCTTACGCCGCAGATTGGCCCACTTGATGGCCCGCGCCGCAATCAGCTCAATCCGATCCTGTAGGGCATGGGCCTTGCCGGTGGCGGCGTCCCGGCCCGAGAGGATGATGGGATCGATAGCCCCGTCCAGCTCAGGGATGGCAATCTGCAGCGCCACCTGCACCGGGTGTAGGCCCAAGTCACTAGTGGCCCATTCCTCTGTGGATTGAAACACCAAGGGCAGCGCCACCATGTAGGGGCGATTGAGCCGTTGCAGCGCCTCCACGGCTTTGGGGTGATCCTGCCGCGCCGGCCCGCCCACCAGGGCAAACCCCGTCAGCGACACCACCACATCCACAATTGGCGTCGTCTTCTGCTCGTTCCAGAAAAACTCGTTCACCGGCTTGGAAAAGTCCAAGCCGCCGGCAAACACCGGCACCACCCGCGCCCCGCGCGACTCCAGCTCTTGCACCATGGCCACGTAGTGGGCATCGTCCCCCGTCACCAGGTGGGTGCGCTGCAGCACCAGCCCCACACAGGGGGCCAGGGGATCCTTCACGTCTTCTGGCAGATCCTCGCGGGCGTTGTACCAATCCCAATACTCCGCCAGGCTGGCAAACATCTGCGGCGCCAGCGGGTGCCAAATGCCCATCTCCAAATAGGTGACCGGCTCGGCAAACTTAACCTGATCCCGCATCCCCGGCAGGTAGCGATCCGCCAGCATCAGCAAAAAGTTCTCCAGGTTCTCGCGGGATCCCCCCAGCCAGTACTGGAAGCTGAGCATGAAGTTGCGGGCATCCTGGGCCTTGTCAAAGGGCAGGTACTTCAACACCTTGGGCAGCGTCTGCAGCAGTTTCAGCATCCCCTCTTGGAAGTTGGATCCCTGTTGGCGCTTGCGCATGAACTGGGCAATGGCGCTCTTGGATTGGCCCAGTTGCGCCATGGAAAAGGATCCCAGCTTATTAAGGCGCATCACCTCTGGCATGGAGGGGAACACCACCACCGCATCCAGCCGCTCCCGCAGGGGTTCTACTGCCTGTACCACCTTCTGGGCAATGTCCTCAATGAAGATCAAGGAGCCGATAAAGACATTGGCCGTCTCCAGATCCCGCCGGAAAGCCTCATACCCCGCGGGATCCCGCAGCTCCTCCACCAAGTAACCAGACAGCTCCACCGCCAGCTTGGGGTTCTGGGCATTGATGCGCTGCACCGCCGCCGTCAGGGCACTCTGATACTGCGGCTCCAACACCACGTACACCACCTTCATCAGTCGGCGCCCCCCCAGCTCAGCAGGGGTTACGTGGCGGGTGATGGGCTTAACCAGAGTAAACATGCAGTCGCTCTCCCTTGTGCAATGCAAAAAAGCAAGTGGGCCGGGAATGGGCATTCTTCCCTAGCGCCTGTTTCCCGTTCTACCAGAGAAACGGAACTGGGTTCGTTAAGAGCCGTTACACATGTAACAATTCGCAATTTACCAGCTCCACTCCCGCTCTGCCTTGGGATACTTGCGCTCCAAAGCAAAGGGCAATATAGACAGAGCCGTATCCTTATTCCAAGTCCTGCTGATGTTGTCGCTTGACCCAGGGCAAGTGTTCTTGCAAAGGTTCCACTAGGGTTTCTGGCAGCATCGTTAACCGGCTCTCCATCCCTTTACTATTGCGAATCGCCAGTTGCCGTTGGGCAAAATCCACATCTTTAACCCGGAGCTGCTGAGCTCCTGCCAACCTCGAGCCACTGCCATACAGCACCTGCACCACCAAGCGATAGATCCCAGACAGATGCACAATGACAGCCTTGACCTCCTCAGGGGTTAAGACCGTAGGCAAATAGCTTGAGCGCATGGCTCGTACGGCGTCTAGGTCAAGGTCTAGCTCCAGATGCAAAACTTCTCGGTAAAGGAACAACAGCGCACTGAGAGCTTGGTTCTGCGTGGACGCCGCCACCCTCTCCTCCACCGCTAAGTGGGTTAAGAAGGCATTGATCTGCTCGCCACCCATCTCCTTGGGGTGTCGCTTGTTGTGAAACAAGATATATCGACGGATCCGGAGAAGATAAAATTTCTCAGTCTGGTAGGAGTAGTGCTTGACTCGGAGAGCATCACTGACCTGCTCCAAAGGTTGTTGGTGAGGGGGCGCTGGGGTTGGTGGGTAGTAGAGGCGAATAGCGAAAAATTTACATAATATAACAAATCACTGCACCCGACTGGATGCTAGGCTATCTTCAGCACTCTAAGTCATTGACGGCGGGTGAGTTCAACTGATAGGAGTCCTTCCGACAAAGTGCCAGTTATGAAAAGCAACTATGACCTGACAACAAGAGATGGCTTTCGGAGCGCAATCAAAGATCTCCTTGAAATTCCTGTTCTTGGCCAAATTTATGCTCCGTTCTTTTGGATCGCTGATAAGGTCTTCGATTTTCTAGAACCTGGTAAAGCCGTAGAGAAGCAATCGAAGGTAGCCGTTGACCTAATCAAGGCGGGCAAAGAACACGGGGCAAAGCGGATGAAAATTATGATGGATGAGCAGGCAGGCTTCCATCTAGATGTCCCCATTGAGGGGGTAAAAGTGAATGTTGGTGCTGGTAGTAAAGGAAAGGTTTTAATAGATATTGAGTACTCCTAACTCATCGCTGCAGGCGCGACGGCCCTGACGGGCCGCGGACTGAGCTCAAACGTTACCCCACTTGGGAGAACACAGATGCAGCGACAAGACCGTTTCCGCGGGTGTCTTCTCGGTCTTGCCGTTGGGGATGCTATCGGCACTACCGTTGAGTTTCGCCCACGGGGAAGCTTTACACCGCTGACGGATATGGTCGGTGGAGGTCCATTCCATCTCCGTGCAGGCCAGTGGACTGATGATACTTCGATGGCGCTTTGCCTGGCAACCAGCCTTGTTGAGTGCAACGGGTTCGACGCTCATGATCAAATGAGGCGTTATTGCAAGTGGGCCGAGACGGGTTACTTGAGCAGTACTGGGACATGCTTCGACATAGGTTCTACGACCACCTCTGCATTGCGCAGGTTTCGCCAGACAGGAAACCCCTTTGCCGGGTCAAGCGATCCGCGCTTAGCCGGCAATGGATGCATAATGCGGTTAGCGCCGATTCCTATGTTCTTCTTCCCGGACCTGCAAGCAGCAGAACGATTTGCAGCGGAGAGTTCCCGAGTTACTCACGGTGCGGCGGAATGCCTAGACGCTTGTCGTCTTTTGGCGCGGATCATTTGTCGGGCGTTATCTGGTAGCTCAAAGGATGAGGTTGCTCTGGGTGACAGCCAGACATTCGTGGGGGCCGAGAAGATCGTTGCGATTGCCCGTGGAGCCTACTGTCAAAAGCCGGAAGATGAGATACGCGGCTCCGGGTATGTGGTGGACAGTCTGGAAGCGGCGATGTGGTGTTTCGTTCGTTCCCACAGTTTTGAGGAAGCGGTTCTCATGGCGGCAAATCTAGGCGACGATGCCGACACAACCGCTGCGGTATGTGGGCAAGTGGCAGGAGCGTACTATGGTGTACAAGGAATTCCTGTCGCCTGGCTAGAACAGCTTGCGTTACATTTGGAAATTGCGGATCTCGCTGACCGGCTGTACAGCGCGAGCAAGAAGAGAGCGGCATACCGTTATGTTGCCAGCCCTAATAGCTTGTGAGTGATGAGAAGGGATCCCATCTCGTCTACTCTTTACTCCTAGCAGAGATAAAACCGGAAGCAGTGACCGCTTAGGGATCCCCAAGCACGACGCAATCGGCAGATCGAGAAGAACTTCAGCCTTGGGAAACTTGACCTTACTAATCCCGGAAGCACTGCCAGCAAGGGAATCCCAGGAGCTATGCTGGACTGCGGTGTTAGTCATTGAAATCAGTATGCGTGCCTACTACTTACAACATGTGCCGTTTGAGGGTCTCGGCTACATAGAGTCCTGGCTCAAAGCCAAGGGATATCCGGTAACGGGCACAAAGTTTTTTGAATCGACGAGATTGCCTAGCCTGGATGAATTTGACATGCTCATCGTCATGGGCGGCCCTATGAGCGCCAATGATGAAAGGGCGTTTCCTTGGCTAGTGCAGGAGAAGGGGTTTATCCGCAATGCCATTGAGGCCGGTAAGTCGGTTTTGGGCATCTGTCTGGGGGCACAACTGATTGCCAGCGCAATGGGTAGCCGAGTGTTTCCAAATCCCGTTAAGGAAATAGGTTGGTGGCCGGTACAAGGGGTACAGCCCCCTGATGAGCTAACCTTTCGCTTCTCGCCCTCAATTGAGGTTTTCCACTGGCACGGGGAAACTTTTGAGCTGCCACCCGGTGCAATTCACCTTGCCAAGAGCGAAGGCTGTGAGAACCAGGCCTTTCAGCTTGGGCGCTCAGTGATCGGCCTCCAGTTTCACTTGGAAACCACGCCAGAAGCGGCGCAAGAGCTTGTCTCCCACTGCCGCGACGAACTGTTGCCATCTACATATGTGCAATCTGAGGCAGCCATTCTTGCAGCTCCACCCGAAAAGTACCAAGCAATAAACAGTTTGATGGGTGAGGTGCTCTCATTCTTGTGCAGTCGTGGCAGAACCGACCACTTCTAGGGGCACTTCAGCAGGGGCCGCGGTGTAGCGGTGCAATTCTTCTAGGGCCAAGTTGAGCTTGTACATCGGGTCTGAGGTGCGGTAGTTCGGCTCCAGGTGAGTCCGAAACTGTGGCGGCAGGGATCCCGTGGGGCGAAGATTCAAAAAAGTCGTCGCTTAATTTTTGATTCAGGATCCCCTGCTCGGCAGCAGTCTACTCCAATTTGCTGGCGAACAAAGGGCCGGTCGCTAGCTCGCCTGTCGGTCTCCAAGGCAAAACGCCCTGCAATTTATAGACAATAGACAAATAAACGCCCAATTCCTGCCATGACGACTTTGACGCTCAATTTAAGCCCTTTGATAACCCTGACGCGGGCGAATTTTATCCGGCTTTGTGCCGCTAATCCTGAGCTGAAGTTGGAACGCACTGCCCAAGGAGAGCTGGTCATCATGTCTCCAACCGGGGGAGAAACGGGCCACTGGAGCGCCGAGATCACCACAGATCTAACTCTTTGGAATCGGCAATCGGGCCGGGGCAAAACATTTGATTCCTCCACCGGCTTTTCTCTGCCTTCGGGCAGCGACCGCTCTCCCGATTTAGCCTGGATCCCGATTGAGAAGTGGGAAGCTTTGGATCCGGAAGCCCGTCAGGGCTTTCTGCCCTTGTGCCCCGATTTTGTGGTGGAGATCCTCTCGCCCACCGACTCTTGGACTCAAACTCAGGCCAAGATGCAGGAGTACATGGACAACGGCTGCCGGCTGGGATGGCTGCTGGATCCCAAGAGCAAGCGGGCGATGATCTACCGGGCAGGGAAGGCGCCGGAATTGCTGGAAGACCCGCAAACTCTCTCAGGGGAAGAGGTGCTACCCGGCTTTACCTTGCCCATCCGCCAGATCTGGTCTTAGCTGCATCCTGCAACGTTTAGGGCCTACGGCCCGCTAGCGGGAAGGGAACCGGCTCCTCGCAGACACAATTCAAACCTACGATGGCCCTATCTACATTGCCGATGCCGTTTGCAACACGCCCTGCCCATGGTCATTCCAAAGGAAAACATCCCGCTGCTTCCGGTCTTTGGGGGAATGCAGCCACCCTCCTACGAGCGAGGGAAAAGAGCCTGGGAGCGGTCAGCGCTGCGTGGCCATAACGAGACTGCAGGAAACTTCCTAGGTTAGAGTGTGTTCGGGAGTACGGGGCTGACGGGGCTCGAACCCGCAACTTCCGCCGTGACAGGGCGGTGCTCTAACCAATTGAACTACAGCCCCAATCGCTGCGAATATCTATTTTGAATCTGGATGAGGATTGTTGTCAATCATGGTGGTGAGTCTGGCAGGGCAGGCCGCAGCCCTTGTGGATAGCGCTCCGCAAAATGGGATCCCAGCAGCGGTGATGCAACAGGTGGCGGATGTGCTCACCCAGGTGGCCCAACATCTGGATCACCTGCAATACACCACCTTGCGCTATCCCGATGGCGGCTGGCTGACGGTGCGGGTGGTAGAAAAGCCCGACCAGACAGAGTTCTCGCCGGGAGGCGAACCGGTCAGCCATGTGTGGATCCCGGCTTTTGGCCACCTGGAAGACGCCCAGGCCACCCTGGCGGAGCTGAGGGAGCGAGCGCCGGAGTTGGAGACTGTGTCTTTTGGGGTTTTGGAGCTGTTGTTCTTGGCGTTGGGCTTTTCCCGGGCTGATGGCATTGTCTTTTACGACCAAGTTGGGAATCGGCAGCAGGGCAAAACCGTGGCCTGCCGAGCTCTGACAGAACAGGTCAACCAATCCCTTCGCAGAGGGGCCTCCCCGGCTTAATGACACTTATCACAAAGCCGGATCCCCGCTCTGCCACCCCCTGTCAACTCAAGATGGCCCCCTGTCGGCGGGCAAACTTCCGCAGCTTCTCGTCCATCCGTGCCCCCCGCAGATCGGCTTTGCAAAAGTTGGTAAAGCGCTTGCTCTGGTCTTCTGGATGGCGAGCCAAACGAACCCTACCGGTCACAGACCAGAGCACCGAGCTGGCCACCAAAAAAGCGATCCCAGCCGCTCCCAACGCATAAACCAAATCACCCGTGGTCAGGCGGACCAGCAAAAAGGCCAGGATACCCGAGCCCAGCAGCCCCCCTAAGCCCGCCAGGATCCCTCCCAACGTCTTGGCCGATCCAGACAGTCGACCCAAAACCTGCAGCCAATAGGGTTGAGGGGTGTTGAAGAGGATGCCGCGCAGATCCGCCCCCTGCAAGTTGGCCCCTGAGAAATCGGCTCCACGCAGATCAGCCTGGCGCAAATCGTAACCGGCTAAGTTTTGGTTGGCAAAGGACTTTCCCCGCAGATCGGCCCCCGCCATGGAAGGGATCCGCGGTGGAGTGGCCGGCTTGATCCGCCCGCCGCTGGTGATGCTGCTGGCTCGGCTCACTTGGGCGAAACCGGTGCTGCTCCCCCACTCAGAGGGGATGGCTACCGGGCTGCCGCCCGTCATTCCCCCCGCGCTGGACTGAGGGAGAGGAGTGGGCGAGAAACCGCCGGAGCGGTGCTTGGCCCAATAGCCGGAGATCACCGAGGAGCCTGGAGACAGGGGAGAGTCGGACAGCACAATGGGCTGGGAGATGGGGCCGCCTACCTTCTCCACCGGGATCCCTTGCAACGCCCGCAAAACCTCGGTAGCGGTGGCAAAGCGCTGGTTGATGGCCGGCTGCAACATGCGGTGCAAAATGGCGTCGAATTCGGGGCTGAGCTGTAGGCAATCCGACCAATCCCACTCCCCCGTCTCATGGTTATAAAACCTGGCCGGAGATTGCAACGTCATCAGGTTGATACAGGTAGCCGCCAGAGCGTAGAGATCGCTGGAGGGACCGACCGCCTGGCCGGCCACTTGCTCTGGGGGAGAAAAGCCAAGGGAGCGGATCGCAGTCACCTCCGCCGTCTGCTCCTGGGCTGGCCCCAGCTCCTTCACAGCTCCAAAGTCGATCAACACCAGCCGCTGATCCTCCTTGCGGCGAATGAGGTTGGCTGGCTTAATGTCGCGGTGAACGGTGTTGTGGCTGTGGACATAGCTGAGGATCAGCAGCACCTCCTGCATCACCTGCCGGGCCTGTGCTTCCGAAAAGGGCCCATGGCGACGCATTTCCTGCGAGAGGGTAATGCCCTGGATAAATTCCTGCACCAGGTAGAACTTGCCACCTTCCTGGAAGTGGGCGTAGAGCTTGGGGATCTGGGAATGTTCGCCGAGGCGCTCCAACACTTGGGCCTCGCGATTGAACAGCTCCTCCGCCAACTTGGCCAGTTGCGGGGATCCCTCGACCGGGCGCAACTGCTTGATCACCCGCCAAGGTTTGGAAGGCATGTCCTCATCGCGGGCCAAGAAAGTAGCGCCAAATCCCCCCTGGCCGATGCGCTTGAAGGCCCGGTAGCGGTTGCGCAGCAGGAGGGGATGGCCACAGGCGGCACAGGTGGAGGCGTCGGCCGGGTTTTCCGGTTGCAAGCAGGCAGGGTTAAGGCAGTAGCAGTTGGACATACCTTTGGGGTTACCGGCTGGCGATCCGGACAACCGACACAGAGCCGAGAACTGGACAGGCCAGTTGTGATAGATACATACAGGTTAGACCAAGGAGAAACAAATTTTGCACAACTGCCTCAGCTAGGCTGATTCTAGCGTCTGCCCCCCCTGGGGATAATCGGAGAAATCGCTTAGTTTTCCGCGGATGAGGGCGGGGGAAACAAGGTCAAGACAACAAGGGCTAGACTGCCCCGCAGGCAGAAAACTTAGAATTGATAAATACACCCATCTTGCCCTGTCATGTTTCCAGCTCTTTCCGGTGCTGCCATTCGGCAAACGTTTCTGGACTTCTACGCCCAGCGGGGCCATCAGGTGTTGCCCAGCGCTTCCCTGGTGCCGGAAGATCCGACGGTGCTGCTGACCATTGCCGGCATGTTGCCCTTTAAGCCGATCTTTTTGGGACATCGGGATCCAGAGTACCCGCGGGTTACAACCGCCCAAAAATGTGTGCGCACCAACGACATCGAGAATGTGGGGCGAACGGCACGCCACCACACCTTCTTCGAGATGCTGGGCAACTTCAGCTTCGGCGACTACTTCAAAAAAGAGGCCATTGTCTGGGCCTGGGAGCTGGTGACGGAGGTGTTCGGCCTGCCGCCGGAACGGCTGGTGGTGAGCGTCTTTCACGAAGATGAAGAGGCTTTTGCCCTCTGGCGAGATGAAGTAGGGATCCCGGCCCACCGCATCCAGCGCCTGGGAGAGGCGGACAATTTCTGGGCTGCTGGCCCCACCGGCCCTTGCGGCCCTTGTTCTGAGATCTACTATGACTTCAAGCCGGAGCTGGGGGATGAGCGGATCGATTTGGAGGATGACTCCCGCTTCCTGGAGATCTACAACCTGGTGTTCATGGAGCTGAACCGGGATAGCGAAGGTCGCCTGATGCCGCTGGCCAAGCAAAACATTGACACCGGCCTGGGGTTGGAGCGGCTGGCCCAGGTGCTGCAGGGGGTGCCCAACAACTACGAGACCGACTTGATCTTTCCCATCATTCAAACGGCGGCTGAGATCGCCGGGCTGAACTACGCCAAGGCCGACCCAGAGCAGCAGATCTCCCTGAAGGTGATCGGGGATCACGCGCGGGCGGTGATGCATTTGATTGCCGATGGGGTGCTTCCTTCCAATGTGGATCGGGGCTATGTGCTGCGGCGGCTGATCCGGCGGATGGTGCGCCACGGGCGGCTCTTGGGGATCGGCGAGCCTTTTACCATTCCGGTGGTAGAGACCGCGATTCAGTTGGCCGAGGCTGCCTATCCTCAGGTGCGGGAGCGAGAAACCCTGATCAAAACCGAGCTGCAGCGGGAAGAGGAGCAATTTCTCAAGACCCTGGAGCGGGGGGAACGGCTGCTGCTGGATCTGTTTGCTGCCGTCGAATCTTCCCCTGGCAACGGCGGCTCGCCAAAGCAGATCTCCGGTGCCGACGCTTTCAAGCTCTTCGATACCTACGGCTTCCCGCTGGAGCTGACCCAAGAAATTGCCCAGGAACGCGGCTTCAGCGTGGATCTAGAGGGCTTTGAGCAAGAGATGGAGAAACAGCGGCAGCGGGCCCGCGCCGCCCACCAGACCATCGACCTGACGGCCCAGGGATCCCTGGACGAGCTGGCCGATTTTCTCAGCCAAACAGAGTTTTTGGGCTACAGCCAATCTTCTGCCCGCGGCGTGGTCGAGGCCCTGTTGGTGGAAGGAAAATCGGTGCCCCAAGTGGAGGCAGGGCAAGCGGTGCAGATTGTCTTGGATCGCACCCCTTTCTATGCCGAATCTGGCGGGCAAATCGGCGACCGTGGCTACCTCTCCGGCGACGGCTTGCTGGTGCGCGTGGAAGATGTGCAAAAGCAAGGGGATCTGTTTGTTCACTTTGGCCGGGTAGAACGCGGGATCCTGCGGGTGGGGGATCCGGTGCAAGCTCAGATCGACTTGGCCTGTCGGCGGCGCGCCCAGGCCCACCACACCGCCACCCACCTGCTGCAGGCAGCCCTGAAAAAAATTGTCGATCCCTCCATCAGCCAGGCGGGATCCCTGGTGGCCTTTGACCGGCTGCGCTTTGATTTCACCCTCTCCCGACCCGTCACCCCCGCGGAGCTGGAACAGGTTGAAAACTTGGTGAACACCTGGATTGCCGAGGCCCATGCGGCTCAGGTGGCCATCATGCCCTTAACGGAGGCCAAAGCCAAAGGAGCCGTGGCCATGTTCGGGGAAAAATACGGCGCCGAGGTGCGGGTGATCGACTTTCCGGGCGTTTCGATGGAGCTGTGTGGTGGCACCCATGTCAACAACACCGCCGAGATCGGCCTGTTTAAGATCATCGCCGAGACCGGGGTGGCTGCCGGGATCCGTCGCATCGAGGCTGTGGCCGGGCCGGCGGTGCTGGAATACCTGAACGAGCGGGACAAGGTGGTGCGGGAGCTGAGCGCCCATTTCAAGGCCAAGCCCCAGGAACTGCCGGAGCGGGTCGCCGCCCTGCAGGCGGAGCTGAAGGCCGCCCAAAAAGAGCTGGAGGAGGTGCGCAGCCAGTTGGCTTTGCTGCAGGCCGAACGTTTGTTGTCCGCGGCGGCTGCCGTCGGAGATCTCAAGATCTTGGTGGCGGAACTGGGATCCACCCCCGCCGAGGCCCTCAAAACCGCCGCCGAGCATCTGCTCCACAAGCTGGGGCAAGGGGCGGTGGTGCTGGGCTCGGTGCCGGAAGCCGGCAAGGTCAGCCTAGTGGCCGCCTTTAGCCCGGCGGTGCAGCAACTTGGCCTGAAGGCAGGCTCCTTCATCGGCGAGATCGCCAAACTCACCGGGGGGGGCGGCGGCGGACGGCCCAACTTGGCCCAAGCCGGTGGCAAGCAACCGGAGAAACTGGCAGAGGCTTTGCAGGCGGCCCAGGAACGGTTGCAAGCAGAGCTGATCGCGGCGGCGGGGCGGAGCTCTTAACTTCCTTCTCCCCCTGAGAGAGGGCGGAGGGGAGGGAAGCGGCCCGGAGCGCTCGCGGTGCGTCTCCCACCTGAACCGCTGGCGGCTGTCCGGCCAAGATCCCCTCTATTGACAGCGCGCTTTGAGGTGAACTCAGGTGAACTTAAATGCCGTCGTAGGGAACGGTGTCTCCGTACCCAAGATGCTCCTCGTCTGATGAGGCGGTGGGCTGCTGCTCTTGTGAAGAATCTGCCGGCTCCCCCTCATCCACCAACACCAGCACCCGCACAAGTTGATTTTTGGGCAATTGTTCCTGCGCCTGCACAGGCAAAATCAGTTGACCTTGGCTGTCGGTGCGAGCCCAGAACTCGTGTGCTTTCATGCTATCTACCTGGGATGGCGGGGAAAGAAAATCTTATACCAGCTTGCCCCAGGCTCTGCCGCAGCCACGGGATCCCTACGCCAAGCTCGCAACCCAGCCCGCATCCGTTGCCGCTTCTGGGCGCGCAGAAAAGAGCCGGGGATCCTGCCATCCCAAATGAGAATGGATCGGCTTCCAATCCTTCCCAACTTGACAGTGCTTCAAGCTGCTGAGGGATCCCCACTTGGTTGTTTTGCATACATGGGCCCAATCCTCAAAAAGACGGGGCTGTAGACCCAGCTTTTGAGTAAAAATTCTTCCTGCTTACAGTCTTGATGCAAATCTTGCCTGTCGTGTCTGAGGGCTGCATCGCAAAGCTGTTAAGATCGGCTCAGCACAGCGATGCCGATCAACAAAAATGCAAGTCAAGAGATGGTTAAAAATCAGTTAAAAACTGGAAATCTCTGGGTTAAGCATTCCAAGACGCATCGGTGTCATCTTGCACTTTGGAGCTTGTTTGGCAATGGTTAAGAGTTTGTTTTCGCTGGGCCGCTCTGCCGTCCTGTTGAGTTTGGGGTTGGCCTTTGTAATGGGATCCCCAGCTTCATCGCCGGTCTTTTCTCAGAGGAGAGCCGGGGCAGAGGGTAAGGTGATCCGGCCTGCTGCCTCGACCAATTTTTACTCGCTATTTTTGGCCGAGATCATCAACGAGGGGTTGCGGGAACTAGGCTATCAGGTTGAGCCCACGCAACAGCTTCAGGTGGCTTTGGCCCATGCCGCTCTGGCCAGCAACGACGTAGATTTTCTCACAGCCCATTCTCTTTCGGCTGCGGCTGCCCAAATGCGCGAGCATGATCTCAGCACTCTGTATGTATTGGATCGCCAGGGGCGTCCTGTGGGGGTTTTATCTCCGGCGTCTCTGGAACAGGCTCTACAGGCAGGAGAGGAAGATATCCACACAGCAATGCGGACAGACTTTCCTCAAGTTCAGGCTTCCACCAGCTTGGAGGAGCTATTTCGCTACTGGGATCGAGAAGTTCCCATCGCCGTTGTAGATCGAGAAGGGCGCTTCAAGGGCGTAGTGGAACAAGCGGAGCTGTTTTCGGTGGTCGGTCGTCTGGGCCAATCTTGTATCCCATCCAAGGCCTACGGCCCGCTAGCGCGAACGGAAAGGGATCCGGGGGAAGACTCTCTTTTCGCGGTCTAACTAACCATGATCTTCCTGGCCAGAAAAAAATAGGCCAGGGCCGCCACACATCAGCCACTTGGATGATCCTATTGAGGCCGGTAGTCTTGACAAGCAAGGTGAGTTGGCCTCAAAAAATCTCAAAAGCTGCTTCCAGGTAATCAACCAACACATAGCTTGCCCCTTCTTGAGAGGACCGGCGCTCTATCAAGGCGACATCAAAGCGGCAGGACAATTCGCAAAAGTGAGGATGCTGACTCAAGAAGGCCTGGGCAGCTCGGATCAAGCGTCGCTGCTTGGGGATCGCAACCGCCAAAAGCCCACCTTGATCCCAGCTACCGGGGCTGCGGGTTTTCACTTCTACAAAAATCAGCACATCTGCTCTGTGGGCAACCAGATCCAACTCACCCCAACGGCAGCGCCATTGCTGAGCCAGGATCTGCCAGCCTTGCTGACACAGATATTGCCGCACCCAGCCCTCTCCAGCATCGCCTGTATTCTGGCGGGAAGCTCTTCTGGGCAAGGGATCCATGAAAAAATACCAAGAAAAAACCAGTGCTCAGCTCTAGTGGGCGGAGCCATTGCCGTGATATTTGTCGGTGTCGTAAAAGCCGTTGCGGGTGCCGAAGTAAAAACTTGCCAAAGAGAGGGCAAGAGCAACCCCCACCAAGACTAGCTTTGCATCCACGTGGTCTTCTCCTGATTTTTTCTTGAACCGTGACCATGATAACCTGTCTCTCCTGCATAGTTGCGGGAAGCAGCATCAACATCGGCAAGGCACGGCATGTCAGGGATCCCAAAGGGCTACGGGCGCGAACGGAGAGCTTTTCTTGATGAGCTGAGCATGCTACCATTCAGGCTGGAAAGGGAGTAGTCAGGCGGCTTACCGCCCTCTGCATCGACATACTGGCTGAAAACAGCCCGGTGCAAGAGACAAGGCAAGCAGAGGATCTTGCTTTGGTGACGAGACTTTCACTGAGTTCACGCGGAGGTGAGCTTGGTGAGTCCGTCTGACTTCTCCAGCCTTCGCCTCCAGGTGTGAGCCAATTCCACACACAAGAGAGGTTGGAGGCTAAACAATGTGGGCTGGTTTTGCGTCCAGTTTGTTATTGGTCACGGTAGCGGAATTTGGGGACAAGACCTTTTTTACCCCCCTGATTCTGGCTATGCGCCACCCGCGCCGCTGGGTTTTTTTGGGAACGTGGCTGGCTTTGGCCGCTATGACCTTGCTGGCGGTGGTGGCCGGGAAAGTGCTTTTTAAGCTGCTGCCACCCCTGGGTGTGCGAGTGCTATCGGCTGGAGTTTTCGCGGCTTTTGGACTAAGAATGCTCTGGCAAGCTTACCAAATGACTCCCCAGCAGGAGAAGGAAGAAGAGAAAGAAGCCCTCAGACTGGTGGAGCAAGCCGAAGCAAAAGGCGCTGGCCACGGCGGGGCTTGGGCTGTTGTGTGGGAGGCCTTTAGCCTGACCGCCTTGGCCGAGTTCGGGGACAAAACTCAGATTGCTACCGTTTCTTTGGCAGCCACCCATCCGGGATTGAGTGTCTGGGCAGGGGCCACCCTCGGCCATGGGCTGATGGTGGGGTTGGCGGTGGTGGGTGGTCGCTTCTTAGCAGCCCACATCTCTGAACGGGCTGTGCATTGGGTGGGGGGCGGCTTGTTTCTGCTGTTTGCGTTGGTAACCAGTTGGGAATTGTTAGGGTAAACGATTGTAGTTATTTCAAATGGTCATGAAACAGTTTGTTGCATCAGTGAAGCGGAGCACCGAGGAGTGTAGTCGGGTTTGAAATAACCACAACTATAGGATCTGCTTCCGCTTGGACTACAAAATCTCCTCTCGCCTCATATCCCAAGGGTCCGCTCTGTGTTGAGCTGGTCACATTCTGCCTTTTGGCTATAGAACTTCCATGAAGTCGGGAGAAAAAGTTCGGATTATCCAAATTCCTGTTCGATGATCCGCCAGCGGGCAGTAATCACTCCTGGCTCTAAGCTGAGGCGGCTGACAACCTGTTCTAGAGCCTGGTCATCGCGGGTTTGAGTAACCAGCTCCGCTTCGACTTTAACGAGGTCGGGCTTGTTCTCCAGATCTTCGCTGTAGAGAGCTCGCAATTTGAGATGGGAAGGGGCTATGCCCTGCAGCAGCAGAGCGCGCAGGTGGGCTTCCGCATGGCTTTTGCAAATAAATGAACACTCATAGACCAGTTCCAGTTCTGTGCCTTTGAGGGGCTGCTGGTTGATGCGGTAGCCCAGGGGGCGCAGCAGAATATTGGAAATCAGCACAGCTCCTGCCCCAATAGCGGCTTGGGGAATATACCCCGCCCCGGCAAAGGCTCCCACGGCAGCCGCACACCAGATGGTGGCAGCGGTGTTCAAGCCGCGCACGCTGGCCCCTTCTTTGAGGATGACGCCCCCGGCCAAAAAGCCGATCCCCGACACCACCTGGGCAGCAATGCGGGTCGGGCTGCTTTCATCAGGAGTGAGAACTGAGAGCATGACAAACAAGGCTGAACCGGTGGCCACCAAGGTGTTGGTGCGCAGGCCGGCCATGCGCTGCCGCCACTGTCGCTCCAACCCGATGAGGGATCCCAAAATAAAAGCAACCGTTAGGCGGAAGGTGAAGTCGATCCAGGTCATAGGTCAGGCTCCAGTTCTCGTGGAGGAGTGAGGGCTAGTCGGCTACATCTGGGATCCCAAGGGCTTTGGCCGCCTGTTCCAGAGCCTGCCAGAGGGTTTCCAGTTGAGCAAAGGCCACTTCTGGGGCCAGCTTACCACCTGTTTCTAAAGCGCAGGTTATGCTGACTCGATGGGCGTAGCGCTGCAGCAGCAACCGGAACTGAGCTGTGGTGGAAGGAGCTTTCAAGGTCATGGCACACCTCCTGAACGAATAATCGGATTCAATCTCAAACCAGCTCCCCCAGGCCGGGGGTAGCCTGGGAGCCGAAGTTGGACTGCAAGGGGAAAAGAGCGGCCTCAGAGCTCGACTTCAACGCCGACCAGCCAAGCTACCAGGGTGAAATACACCCAGAGACCGGTGAAGTCTTTGATGGTGGTGATGAAAGGGTCTGCCCCGGGAGCGTGGTCAAAGCCCAGCTTTAAGAGGATCCAGGGCAGAATCGCTCCCAGAAAAGCTCCCAAAGTCAACACAATGGCCATAGATAGGCCCACTGCGAGACCCAACTGTGGGATCCCATTGGGTGCTCCCTGCCAGAAGTAAGCAATCACCCCAGCCGCAACCCCTAGAATGACACCAATAATGCCGCCAATACTGGCTTCTCGCAGCAAGTAGCCAAGAAACTGCTTCACGTTGATATGGCCCCAGGCGAGACCACGGGCAAAGATGGTGGTGGATTGGGTGCCAACATTGCCGCCCATATCCATGATCACCGGGATGAAAACAGCCGCCGCTGTAACTGCCTGCAACACTTCCTCAAAGGTTTCAATCACTCCCCCCACCAACATGCCGCCGATCAGGGTGATGATCAAAAAAGTGAGGCGCAAACGCACAGAATACCAGCGGGATCCCTTGACCAGCCGCTCGCTCCACACCTTATCGCGGCTGAGCAAGCTAGCCACCCCGGCCTGGGCCAAAGCCGCATCCGTAGCCTCCTCTTCCACCAAGTTGATCACATCCTCAAAGGTGATATCCCCCACCAAGCGCCCTTCGCTGTCTACCACCGGAATGGCCGGCAAGCCGGAATCCTTAAGCAGGCGGGCTGCTTGCAAATCTCGATCGGTAACCCGAGCAACAATATCCGATCCTTCGATCAGCTCCCGAATGGGTAGGTCGGGATCCACTTTCACCAGCCGCACGGTGCGCACCAGACCTTTGTAGAACCGCTGGTCATCGACCGCAAAGATGACATCCAGCTCGTCGTCCCCCAGTTGGGAGTCGCGCACGCTGGCCAAAGCCGCCCCGACGGTGAGGGTATCGCGCACCGCCAAGTAGCGCAGGTTCATCAGCCGACCGGCACTGCGCTCCGGGTAGTTCAGCAGGATATTCACGGCTTCACGGGCTTCTGGGCTGAGGTTGGCGATCAGCCGCTTGGTAACTTTGGCCGGCAGCTCCTCAAATAGACGCACCCGCTCGTCTGGGGGTAGGGCTTCCACCAGCCGGATCACCTCTGGGTCTTCCATGCTGCGGATGAGATCGGCCTGTTCTTCGGGCCGCAGATACTCAAATACCGCCATAGCTTTGTCTTTTTCCAACAGGCGAAAAGCCAAAACCCGCTGCCGTGGAGAAATCTCCATTAACTGCTGCACCAGCTCGGCAATAGGGGCACGATTGGCCGCTCGCTTGGCGGCTTCCAAAGAGGCGGGAGAGAGAAGATCGCGAAGCATGTTTTGCCGCATAACAAACCTCCGAAGGTTGAAGTTAGCCGGATAAAAGACCCGGAGGGCAACGGCCAACTCGTGCTCCAAAGCTCATGGGAGCCCTGAAGCTGAACGCCTCACAAAGCCTTAGACCCGACTCGAAGCCCAAAAGCCCAAGTCGATAAAAGGGATCCCCTGGCCCACGAACACCTACAAAAGCCAAAGCCAGGGGAAGTCCCCTTTGAAGCACTCCTGATTTTCCCTTTTCCGATGCTCAGGTCGAGCTCTGCTCAGCCCATCTGTTCGTCGCCGACCGAGAGAGCCACCCAAGCCAGAAGCTATTTGAGAAAGCTCTCCTGCCCCTTCGCGTTGGCGAAACGGGATCCTCTCAAGCGACGACTGAAGCTGTCAGCGGGAAAAAGGAAGACACCAGTAGGATGTAGGTCTCCAAGGATTTGATCCCCGAAGAGCGATCCTTGCCGGCCAGTGCTACAACTGCCAGAAGCGTCCATGGTGTTGAACGTTTTCCTCCAAGAAAGTTGAACCGGAACAACCCGGACAGCCTGAAGAGGATCTCTTCAGCCCTTTTTAGGCTAGTTGCCAAAGGGGGATCCCGTCAACCTTTTTCTGTCCGGCATATCCGGTGAACGATCAGCGGAGTGGCTGGGGAGCTAAGATCGGGGTAGGTGAACAAGAGAGCACAACCTCTTCCGGGTTCTGCTCCCAGCCTGACTGAGCAAAATCCCTATCCTGGCGGCTTGTGAGCTTGGGGAAACCGCTGCCCATAAACCTATGGCCACCCTTCCCCTGGTTTCTGTGATCTTGGGCACGCGGCCCGAAGCCATCAAGCTGGCCCCGGTGATCCAAGCCCTGCGCGCCAGTCCCCATCTGCGCACCGAGGTAATCTTGACCGGGCAACACCGGGAGATGGTGGATCAGGTGATGCAACTTTTTGGCCTGCAGGCGGATCGGGATCTAGGGATCATGCGTCCCCGCCAAAGCCTGACCGATATCACCGAAGCCACCCTGCGCGGCCTTGAGCCTTATTTTCAGGAGCGCCAGCCCCAACTGGTTCTGGTGCAGGGCGACACCACCACCGCCTTCGCTGCTGCTCTGGCCGCTTTCTATCAACGCATCCCGGTGGGGCATGTGGAAGCCGGCCTGCGCACGGATGATCTCTACCATCCTTTCCCCGAAGAGGCCAATCGCCGCCTCATCTCCCAGTTGGCCAGCCTGCACTTTGCCCCCACCCCCCAGGCGGTGGAGAACCTTAAGCGCAGCCACGTGGTCGGCTCCATTTACTGCACCGGCAACACCGTCATCGATGCCCTGCTGCAGGTGGCCTCCCTCGGGCTCCCCTGTCCCATCCCTGGCCTGGACTGGGAGCGCTATCGGGTTTTGTTGGTTACCGTGCACCGGCGGGAAAACTGGGGGGATCCCCTCACAACCATCGCCAAGGCCCTGCTGCAACTTTTGGCCGAGTTCCCCGATACCGCCCTTCTGTTGCCCCTCCACCCCAACCCGGTGGTGCGGGATCCCCTGCAGGCCCTGTTGGGATCCCGGGAGCGGGTTTTTCTCACCGATCCCTTGGACTATCCCTGCTGGGTGAGCGCCATGCAGCGCTGCACCTTCATTCTCAGCGACTCCGGCGGCATTCAAGAAGAGGCGCCAGCTTTGGGCAAACCGGTGCTGGTGCTGCGGCAAACCACCGAACGCCCGGAAGCCGTTGCCGCCGGCACCGCCCGCCTGGTGGGCACCCACCCCGAAAAAATCCTGCAGGCGGCCCGAGAATTGCTCACGGATCCCCAGGCCTATGCCCGCATGGCTCAAGCCCAAAACCCCTTCGGCGACGGCACTGCCGCCCGGCAAATTCACCACATCATCGAGCGGTGGCTTAACTCGCAAGGCCCCAAAAAATAAACAGGAACTGAGGAAGCCCAGACCGTTACTGGGAAAACCGTTTCTTTACCTGTCGCTTTTATTAAGATGGCCAGTTAAATGGACTCTGAAGCGAACAAAGAGCAAGAACCATGAGCACAACTGCCACCACCGTTGTCCGGGTGCCGATTGTGGAGGCAACCCCTGAAAATGTGCGGCCCTTTGGCCAACTGCTGGGGGACGATGTAGCCCATCCCGGGTTGGGGATCCCTTTTTATCAGGGGCGTGTTTTAGAAGGGCAGAACATTGACTTTCAATACACCGGCAAGGCCGTTATCCGTACTGCTAAGATCCTGCCCGGCTACCCGCCTGTGCTCTGGTTGGAGCGCCACCTGCGCATGACCCAGTTGTTTGTCGGCCTGGGGCAGGAGCCGTTCATCATGGTGATGGCTCCCCCCAACCATCCCAAAACCCTCCCCGATCTCGACAAAGTGCAAGCCCTGCGATTCCCCCCTGGGCACGGGCTGCTGCTGCACCGCGGCACCTGGCACGATTTCCCCGTCGCCGGCGAGCGCCCCGTTGTCGTGCTGACCGCCAACTCCGAAGAAGTGGTAGAGGCCCTGGCCAGCATGACGACGGCCCAGGAAATGGATCAGGGGGACGTGTTTAAAATTTCCCTGCCCCAGCGGCTGAACGCGGAGATCCATTTGCAGCCGCTCTAAGCCTATGGGCGGATCCCTGACGGCAACCCCCCCACTGACTCTTTCGGCGCGGAAGCCCTCGGGTAGTTTGCAGAATACCCAAACCTCAGCATTAAAAATCGGCAAAAATTGGCGATTGGTCTGCCAGGCTCTAATTGGGAGGGGTGAGTATTATCGAATACTCTGAAAAGAAAACGCAAGGTTAGCTTTTAGGCAAGCGCAAGCTCGGCTCTGACCGAAGCGCGCTGGGGGCAACAGTTTGCCCTAATTTGGGCTCTACCTACTAGGTGTTCGGGAATACATACCCTTCGATAGGAACCTCGCTTGTACAAAAGAGGAAGCTTAACTGCGAGAGAAGATTCATAGGCAAAGTACGAAAGCTGCATCCGCCTATGAAGATCCACAAACGTCTTCACCGTTGGCATCGGGGGAGAGTTGCCTTATATTAAATCAGCTAGCATGTTCAATATTTGCCAGAATTAAGCTATCTTGAGGGCTGACATGCCATCCAACAATTGGTCGGACTTCCATCCCCCCAATCCTGGGCAGGGTTTGGAGCAAGCCCAGTCAACGCCTTCCCCCTGGAGTGAGCGCTACGTGGGGGAGGACTCTCAGGTCGAGTACGAGAGAAACGGAGCCCAGACCAAGGCGGCGGATCATCCAGAGGAGAACATGCCGAGCAATGCCGCGAAAATTAAGGTGGTGGGCGTAGGGGGGGGAGGTGGCAACGCGGTCAGTCGGATGGCGGCCAGCAACCTCAAGGGTGTTGAGTTTTGGAGTATCAACACGGATGCTCAGGCCCTTGCGCAGTGCTCGACATCAACGGTGAGCCGTCTGCAAATCGGGCAAAAGTTAACCCGCGGGCTGGGGGCAGGCGGCAACCCGGCCATTGGTCAGAAAGCCGCCGAAGAGTCCAGCGAAGAAATTGCAGCAGCTCTCAAAGGGGCAGATTTGGTCTTTATCGCCGCCGGCATGGGAGGGGGCACAGGGACAGGGGGAGCGCCTGTGGTTGCCCAGATTGCCAAGGCCAGCGGCGCCCTGACGGTGGGGGTGGTGACGCGGCCTTTTTCCTTTGAGGGCAAGCGGCGCACCAAGCAGGCTGAAGAAGGGATCCAAGCGCTGCAGGAGGCGGTCGACACCCTGATCGTGATCCCCAACGACAAGCTGCTCTTGGTGATCTCCGAGCAAACTCCTGTGCACGAGGCTTTTCGCGTCGCGGACGATGTCTTGCGTCAGGGGGTGCAGGGCATCTCCGACATCATCCTCATCCCCGGCATGATCAACGTGGATTTTGCCGATGTGCGCAGCGTGATGGCCGATGCTGGCACCGCCCTGATGGGCATTGGCATGGGATCCGGCAAGTCCCGCGCCCGCGAAGCCGCCATTACCGCCGTGTCTTCTCCCCTACTGGAAACTTCCATTGAGGGGGCCAAGGGCGTGCTCTTTAACATCACCGGCGGGCTGGATCTGTCATTGCACGAGGTCACAGTAGCGGCTGAGATCATCGCCGAGGCAGTGGATCCAGAAGCCAACATCATCTTCGGCACCGTGCAAGACGAGCGTATGCAAGGGGAGGTGCGCATCACCGTCATCGCCACCGGTTTTGACGGATCGCGGGCCGCCGCCAGCGCTTCTGCACCCAAAGCCTCTGTCGCCAACAAGGTGGGGGTGGGGACGCGCAAGCCCACCTTTCCTAGCCCTGAGCCATCGCCTCGACAGCCCCCTGAGCCTGAGCCCCCTGCTTCCGGGGGCTTGGACATTCCCGAGTTTTTGCGCCGCCGCCGCCCTCCTTCGTAGGGTAGAGTGGGGGGATGCGGCTATCCTGGTGCCGGTTGCTGAGAGTGGGGAGTGCTTTGGGGTTAAGCCATGAACATTGTTGTCTTGGCAGGGGGTCGTTCGGCAGAACGTCAGGTTTCTTGGGTAACGGGCAAAGCCTGTAAGCGGGCTTTGGAAGATTTGGGCCATCGGGTGAAGCTGATCGACCCGGAGGAGGATCTGCCGCTGCGCCTTTGGCAGGAACGGCAGGCCGGCTGCGACTTCGTCTGGATTGCCCTGCACGGCCCCGGCGGCGAGGATGGGGTGGTGCAGGGGATGCTGGAGTGGCTGGGCCTGCCCTACCAGGGATCCGGGCCGTTGGCCAGCGCTCTGGCCATGGACAAGCTGGTGTCCAAGCAGATCTTTCGCGGCGCAGGGATCCCCACCCCTGAGTGGCTGGTCTGGGATGAAGCGCAACCGCTCTCCTGGGCCGAGTGCGTGGCGCACTTGGGATCCCCGCTGGTGGTGAAGCCCAGCAACAACGGCTCGACGGTGGGGATCAGCATTGTCCAGGATGAGAGGTCATTTGCTCAGGGGCTGGAGTTGGCCAGCTCGGTCTCCTCGCGGGTCTTCCTGGAGCGCTACATTCCCGGCAAGGAGATCACCCTCTCCATCCTCTCCGGCCAGGTTCTCCCGGCGATTGAGATCATCCCCGCCCAGGGGGATTTTTACGATTATGAAGCCAAGTATGCCCCCGGCGGCTCGCGGCATTTGATCCCCTGTTCCCTCACGGGGTCAGGATTGGCCCGCTGCGAGGCGGCAGGGCTGAGGGCCTATCAGGTGTTGGGATGTGAGGGCCTGGCGCGGGTGGATCTGCGGGTGGATGCCGACGAGAACCCCTGGGTGCTGGAGGTGAATACGTTGCCCGGCATGACCCCCACTTCGCTTTGCCCTGATGCGGCGGCAGCTCTGGGCTGGACGTTTACGGAGCTGGTGGAGCGGATGCTGCAGGATGCCCTGCAAAGGGCGGCTTCGACTCGCCCAGCCCCGTCTGGATCCCGGCCTTCACCACAGCCGGCTTGATCCCCAGCCAGGCTGCTTTCTAGAGAAAGAAAAGGAGCAAAACCGCCACCCCCATCCCGACCATCAGCACCGCCGGCCACAGCCAGGCAATAGGGGATCCGCCTTTGCCAGCAGCTTTCTTGTCGGCAGCCTTTTCTCTGGGCTCAGGCTGGGGGCCGGCGGAATCGGGAGCAACCAGCGTCGGATCCTGCAGCAGCCGATTGCTTTGTTTTTCCAGCACGAGCGTGGTCTCCTCAGCACCCAAGAGAGGATCCCGCAGCGGCTCGGTTTGCTGCCACTCGTATTCGGAATGTCCCGAGGTGCGTCCATAGACCGTCACCTGCTCCAGGCCGGATAGGCCAAATGCCTCCAGCGCGGCTCGCACCTGTTGGGTGAGATGGGGGTAGTCGAGCTGGGTTTGCGGGGAGCGGTTGAGGAGAACGTGCAAATGGCCCTGGCGACGTTTGACGGCAATTTTGACAGGGACAGCCAAGCTGGCCTGCAACGCCTGGGCAATCTCAGCTTCCGTCATTGAGTTTTATTCCGGTGAAGGCAAGTTAATTCTAATACAGGCATGGGACAGGCGCTGGGAGTGGCGGCAGCGGCTTCGGGGTAAAATGTAATCCGCATCCCCAATCTGCCCGCCCAGGAGTGATTCCCCGGCAGATCCCGGCATACAACTAGCAGTCTTATGCAAGAAAAAGCCATCGTCCGCAACTATTTCAACACGGTCGGCTTCGAGCGCTGGCGCCGCATTTACGGCAACGAGGAAGTCAATTTCGTCCAAAAAGATATTCGACTGGGCCATGCCCGCACGGTCGAGACGGTGTTGCAATGGCTGGGGGATCCCTCCGGTTTGCGCATTTGCGATGCCGGCTGTGGGGTGGGCAGCCTTAGCTTGCCTTTGGCCGCCCGCGGGGCGCAGGTGTTCGCCAGCGACATCTCGGAGCAAATGGTCAACGAAGCGCGTCGCCGCCAACAGATGGAGCTGGGATCCACAGACAACCCCCAGTTTCAGGTTTTGGATTTGGAAGAACTGACGGGGGAGTACGATGTCGTCGTCTGCCTGGATGTGATGATCCACTATCCCGAAGCCGACGCCCTGCGCATGCTCAGGCACCTGACCGGACTGGCCAAGTCTCGTCTGCTCTTCAGCTTTGCTCCCAAAACTCCCTGGCTGACGCTGCTGAAGAAAGTGGGGGAGTTTTTCCCCGGCCCCAGCAAGACCACCCGCGCCTATCAGCACCGCGAGGCGACGCTGGTGGGCCACCTTGCCGAGTGGGGCTGGAAAGTGCAACAACGGCAAACCATTCAAAGCCGCTTCTACTTTGCCTGGCTGCTCGATCTGGTTCGCTGAAGCCGTCGCCCAGTTACAGTCGTTTTCAATGGCAATGAAACCGTTCGTTGCCTCGATCCCTAACTCCCCTCTCCCTGAGGGAGAGGGGCTGGGGGTGAGGGCTGACTCCCTGAGGGAGAGGGGCTGGGGGTGGTCGCGTTAGCGGCGCGGAGCGCTTGGGCTGACTCCCTGAGGGAGAGGGGCCGGGGGTAGTCGTGTCGGGTAGTTTACTTAAGGTTATCCGCTTGCTCCGGCAAGTCGGGATCCGCTAATTTTAGGAGGGCAAGCCGCGCATCGTCCCGCACTCCCCAATCGGGATCGCGGCTGGCGCTTGTCAGCAATTGCCTTTTCAACATCGCGTAAACGGTGGGATCCTCGAGAGCCAGTTTCACCTGTTGCCCGAGGATCCCCAAGCTCCAGGCACAGTTGCCGCGGACTGCCGCCACCGGATCGTGGGCCAAACCCCGACAGAGGGCTGCCGCTACCTCCTGCAGAGCCGGGCCGGACAACACCTGAGCTTGGGCCAATTGTCCGAGGGCGCTGGCCGCCCAAAGCCGCACTGCCGCGATATCTTCGGCCAACACTTCCAGCAACACCGGATAGGCGCGGGGATCCTTAGCATTGCCCAGGGCCCACACCAGGCCTTTGCGCACATAGCCATTCCAATCCCGGCGCAAGCTGTCGATCAGCACCTCCACCTCAGCGGGATCCGGATTGCGACCCAGGGCATAGGCCGCTCCCACCCGCACCAACGGGCAGGGATCCCTGAGCAAAGCCAATAGGCGCGGGATGGCGCGGGGTTCTTCGATCTCACAGAAGGCGCGGGCTGCCTGCATCCGCAAACGGGGATCCGGATCCTGCAACTGCTGCAGCATCCGCTCCACATCCACCTCCGGCGGCGAGTGAGGTGGCAGCTCGTCTAGGGGTTCAAGAGGAGAAAAAGCGTCTTCATGCATGAAAAGGCGCCCACAGGTTGCTGGAGAGGGCGAACACAAAACTCTCCCCTCCCCAAGCCACGACAGCCGAACCAGCAGCAGAGCTGCTGCCTATCATAAACCGCCGGGGGCCGCCGTCTGATCTGCTCCTGCTGGATACCTGAGCAAGTCCGCTCCTTCCAGCACCCGCGCCGAGCGGATCACATCCCCCACCTGCAGGCGCTCCACCCACTCCATGCCACTGGTGACATAGCCGAACACGGCATAGCGCCCATCCAGGATCGGCAGAGCAGAGAGGGCGATATAAAACTGGGAAGAAGCCGAGTCGAGAGGGCTGGAACGGGCCATGGCCACCGCCCCCAAGCGATGGGGCAAGGCCAGCTTGCTCAGGGCGATGGGATCCTCGATCAACGTGTTGTAGCGGGGATGAGGCTCCCCGCGCACCTGGATCTCCAAAGGGATGGTGCGCAAGCGGTTGCTGCCCGGCTCTGGGGCGCCGCCGGTGCCATCCCCCCGCGGATCCCCGCCCTGCACCACAAAGGGCTGGGGATCTTTCTCCACCCGATGGAAGGTGAGACCGTTGTAAAAACCCCGCTGCACCAAATCCACAAACTGGCCGGCGGTAAGGGGCGCCTCCTCTCCGCGGATCTCCAAGAGGACCTTGCCCACTCCTTCAGCAGTTTGCACCTCTAGCTCCACCACTGCCTTCCCTTGCAGTTGCGGGCGATGGGCGTAGGCCGGCGGGATCCCAGATGGAGAGCCAGAAGAGGGGGGCGCACTGCGACAAGCGAACAGACCGAGACAGAGGTACCCCAAAGCTAAGCCCAATCCCACTCTGCCGCGGCTCATTCGCCCCAGCTTGGCGAATTTCATCTGCCCCTTCTCCCTTTTTCTTTATCGATCCAACCTTCCACGGGGATCCCTCTCCAGACAAAAGAGAGATATCTAGATCCGTTGCGACAACCCCAACTGCAAGGTAACGCTGCGAACGCCGTTGCTCACGCCCACCCCGTAGGGGCTGATGGAGATGACTCGCCACTCTCCTTTCACCGCCTGGCCGACCGGCACCTGCCGCACCACGTTGTCCACCAAGATCAAGGCTTTAGGGGCACCCGGATCGTGGATCAACCCCACCAACTTCATCTGGGGCGGCGGTTGAGGCGGGATCCGCGCCGGCGGAGCAGACCTTCGAGCGGCAGGAGGAGCGCTGGCTGCCGCTGCAGGGATCGTTCTCGCCGCCGGCTTGGCCACGACCTCTCCGCTGGGCTCCTGAGAGATAACCTTTTCAGGCAGATCCAGGCGACCTTCCTCCTCTGAAGCCGAGGACGGCTCTTGGGCTGGCAGGGAAGCGGAATAGGCAGGCCCAAGCGCCTCGACGAGATCGGGATCTCTTTGCCGAGGTGGATCGGCCTGTGAGAAAACCCCTGATCGCGGGCGCAGAGTCATCCAAAAAGCCAGCCCCGCCACCAGCGTGGCCGCCAAAGCTAAACCCAGCAGCAGTCCGCCGCCAGCCGAAGAACGGCGGGAAAGCAACGGGGGGCGCGTACCCAAATAGGGATACTCCTCCGCTCCCTCTGCCTCAAGGCTGTGCTCCAGATCCCCAAACAGCTCATCAAACAGAGAATCTGCCTGCCTCGCTTGGCCAGACCATACCCAAGGAGAACGACGGCCCCTGGCTGCTGAAGTATCCAACCCGGACATAGAACCTCTCTGGCCTCACGGTGGGGATCCCGAGGCGTTGAGACACTCAGCCGACTGTTGCCGTCTCCTCAGCCCAGCTCCCTCACAGGAGCCGCATTTCCGGGTACTCGGTCAACAGCGCCTCCGCCGACAGGGTGTCTCCCTCCAACTGCGGCGTCCACAGCACCTCGATGGCCACAATCCGCTCGGCCGGGATGGCAGCCAACTGCATCAGACACTGCCGCAGCTCCGCCACGGAATTAACTACAGGTAGTGTACCCAAGTTGCCACGATACGCAACCAATAGAGTTACCACCAGGTATTCGCCCACGTCCGGGATCCCAGCAGCAGCGCGCTTCAGCGCCGCTTGGGGAACCTGTTGGATTTGGTTATTGCGGTTGGTGAGGGTTTCGGCGCTAAACTTGCTGCGCTCTTGCAAAGAGGCTTGGTAGAACAGGGATTCGGCGCGGGGGAGGGGCAGCTTCTCCACCTGGGCATGGCCGTAGGCCCAGTAGTCGCTGTAGCGCATCAGGCTCAGACTGACATTCTGCAACAGTTGGCTCAGCCCCTCCGGCGACTGGGTGTCTGATTCCAGAGCCAGAGCGTTGATCTCCTTTTGCAGTTGCCGGGCGCTGGCCAGCAGGCCCACTTTCACCTGGGCCACGGTTACCAGCGGGTCGCCAACCCCGTCCTCTCCATCTTCGGAAACAGCCGAGCGCAGGCTGCGCACCAAAAAGCTGCCGGCCCCAATCAAGAGCAGCAGTGTCAGCAGGCCGCCACCGCCCCCCCAGAAAAAGGGCACCACCAGGGGGAACCCGAACCCACCCCCATAGCTGGGGTACACCGGAGCCGAGCGAGGGCCAATGGAGCGGGGCGCAGAGAACGTCGGAGACCGGAAAGAGCCGCCCCCAATACGACCACCACTGCGGGCCCAGACGGCGCTCACGGGGGCCAAAGCCAAGATCAAGGCCAGGGCAACGGCTAGCAAAGGCCGGCAGACGCGACCAATTCGTTTCAGCATGTTCACGGTATTTCTGTCCATCACGGGGCTAGTCTTCCTCAATTGTATGCTCTTTCCTTAAACAGCAGAGGGCAGGGATCCGAACCCTTTAACCGGCCATTTGAACCATTGCTAATCCCCGTCGATTGACCTCTCAGCATCCAACTCAGGATCACTTCAATCTGGCCTATTGAGACTATCGACGGAGCCGACCGCAGTCGTGTTAGGGTCTGGGAGGTTGCCAGGAGGAGGGGCAATGCAAACCGGAGCAGAGGCTCAAATCCAAGAGCCAAAAAAGGAAGGGGGATCCCGGAGGGACATTCGGCTGTTGGTGGTGGACATCGATGGCACGATTGCCGGGCCTTCCAACCAGGTTTCGGAGCCGGTGCAGCGGGCCATTCAAAAAGCCAAAGCCGCAGGTGTGCGGGTGGCGATTGCGACGGGTCGGATGCATCGCTCTGCCGAGCGGTTTCACCACGCCATTGGGGCCGATATGCCCCTCTGCAGCTATCAGGGGGCGCTCATTCGCGATCCCGACAGCCAAAAGACCTTAAAACACTGGAGCCTGGACTGGCGGCTGACGGAGGAGCTGTTGCAGGTGCTGCAGGATCAGCCGGTGGGGGTGCACCTCTACATCGATGACCAGCTCTATGTGCGAGAGCTCAGCCCCCTCAGCCAAGCCTATGCCGAACGCTCCCAGGTGCCGCTCCAGATGCTTTCCCCCGCCCAATATGGGCAAAGCCCCACCAAGATCCTGGCTGTTTGTGAAGATACGGAGTTTTTGCAGGCATTACAGGGATCCCTGCGGCGGCAGTATTCTCCTGAGCAGCTCTACCTCACTCGCTCGGAGCCGATTTTTTTGGAGGCCGCCCATCCGGCGGTGAATAAGGGCAATGCCGTTCGTTTTCTGGCAGAAGAGCTGCTGGGGGTGTCGGCGGATCAGGTGATGGCCATCGGCGATGGCGACAACGACATCGAGATGCTGCGGTATGCGGGGATCGGGGTAGCGATGGGGAATGCCTCGCCGGCTCTGCTGCCCCACGCCGATTGGGTGGCTCCCCCTGTCAGCGAAGATGGGGTGGCGGTGGCCATCGAGACTTTTATTCTCAACTAGGCAGGGAGCCGATGGTGGGTTTGGCTGCTTCTCCTTTTCCCCAAGTCACGCTGCGTCCAGAACAGCAACGGGCATTGGCGTATCGTTCGGGACCTCTGGGGATCGCGGCAGTCCCGGGGAGCGGCAAGACGTTCATCCTGGAGCTGCTGATTGCCGACCTCATCCTGAATCGAGGGATCCCGCCGGAGCGCATCGGGGTGTTCACCTACATGCGGTCGGCGCGGGGCAATCTGATCAGCCGCATCAACCAACGCCTGCAAGAGGCGGGCTATCCGGAGCGTTTTACCCAAGCTTTTACCTTGCATTCGCTATCGCTGCGGGTGTTGCGGGAGGCCCCTGGCCTTTGGGAAGAGCTGTCCATCCTGGAGGGATATGAACAGGAGCGCCTGCTCAGCCGTCTCTGCCGCGCCTGGCTCGCCCACCACACCCACCTCTGGGAGCCGCTGATTCCCCCCGACGATTCCCACCAGAAGGTGGTTCGAAACCGGACGCGGTTTCGGCGTAGCTTCCAGCAGATGGTGCAGGCGGTGATCAGCACGGCCAAGAATCTGCGTCTGGGGCCGGAGCAGATCCCTGCCGACATGGAGGGCTATCTGGGCTGGGCCGCCCCCCTCTATGCCGCCTACCAGGCGGAGCTGCGTCGCCTGGGCAAGCTGGACTACGACGACCTGGGCTGGCAGGCGGTGGAGCTGATCGAGCGCGACCCTGTGCTGCGGCAGCAGGTGCAAAGCTGGTACGACTACCTGTTCGAGGACGAGGCCCAGGACAGCTCCCCCCTGCAGGAAGAGCTGCTGCGGTTGCTCAGCCAGCGCGCCGGCAACCTGGTGCGGGTGGGGGATCCCAACCAAAGCATCATGGGCACCTTCACCACCGCCGAGCCACGGCTGTTTCGCGCCTTTTGTCAGGCCAATCCCCGAGTAGTCTTAGAAGAGTCCAGCCGCAGCGCCCCCCAGATCCTCGAGTTGGCCAACCGCCTAGTGGACTGGGTAAACCAGAAGCACCCCATCCCGGCCCTGCGCACCGCCCTGGCTCCCCAGCACATTCGTCCGGCCACCACCGGTGGCCAGAATCCCCCGGCCAGCGAGGGGCAGGTGGAGTTTCGCCGGGTAGCCGGATCGCCGGAGGAGGAGCTGCAGGAGGTAACACGGTGGGCCCTGGCAGCCGCCCAAGCTTTCCCCGACCAGACGGTGGCCATTCTGGTCACCACCAACGAGCTGGGGGGCAAGGCCCTCGACTACCTGCGGGAACTGGGGGCAGAGCAGGTGATCGACCTGTTGCGGGGCAACCCCAGCCAGCGGCGGGTGCTGCTGCAACTCAAGGGAATAATCGACTGGTTGGCCCAGCCCACTTCCTCTGCTCGCCTGGCTGCAGCCGTAGATCACCTAGCCGACTGGGCCGGGATCCCACGGGCTGAGCTACAGCCGATGCTGGGCTGGATCCGCGCCTCGCTGCCGGAGCGGCTGCTCTTTCCCCAGTTTGGGGAAGCCCCTACTTTGCCGGATAGCCCCTCTTGGCAAAGCTTAGGCCGGCTGCTGTGTACCCTAGCCAGTTGGCTACGGGCCGGGCGTTCTCCCTGGGCAGAGGCGCTGAATGTGATTGTCCAAAGCCTCTACCGCAAGCCGGAAGAACTGTTTGTAGGTCACTACGTCATCGACCAGTTGGAGCAGGTGCTGGGATCCCTGCCTGAGGTCGATTGGCAGGAGATTGCCCAAGAATTTCAGGTGATTCTGGATCGCCACCTTAACAACCTGCCCTCGGAGATCTTTGCCTTCGACCCCGAGCCGGGCAGCATCACCGTCGCCACGCTGCACCGTGCCAAGGGGCTGGAATGGGATCAGGTGTTCATCCCCCAGGTGTCGGCCTACGAGTTTCCCGCCCAGCACGGGGAGCGACCGGTGGGGCTGAAGTTTTTGGAAGATGTAGACATGAAAGCAGAGGCCCTGGCCCAGTTGCGACAGCTCAGCCCCAGAAGGTATTGGGAGTTGCAGGCCAACTCTCCTACCGAACAGGCCTTTCTAGACTTGGCGGCAGAGCGGTTGCGGCTGCTATACGTGGGCATCACTCGCAGCAAACGGCGGCTCACCCTCTCGGTCTCCAGCCAATCCCCCTATGGCAAAGAGCAGAGTGCATCTTTGGCGTTTCGCGTGTTAAGCCGCCCTTCCGAAGCGAGTTGACAGCGAGGCCTCTGGTTCTTCCTTGCCCCGCGGCAGCCTGCTAGCATGGCTAAGCCCGATGGGGCAGTTGTTCAAAACCATGGGTATTCTGCAATGCAACCTCGGCGTGTTGCCCGCGAACTGGCCCTGCTAGGGGTCAACCAACTGCCGGCCACGGCGGCCAAACTGAGCGAAAAACAACTGGCGGACTTGCTGCTGGCAGCCATCCGCGCCCTGCAGGAAGAGACCCATGAAACTCTCTCCACGGCGGCGGCGGAAATTCAGCGCAGCGATCGCCTGCTGCACGAGAGTGATCCCCTGTTATTGGCTGCTTCTGATGCCAAGGAAGAGGGCGGATCTCGCTCCCTTACTGTCCGCCTTCAGCAGGCCCAACGACATCTGCAGCGCCTGGAAACGGCTCTGACGGAGACCAACGCCCGCGACACCGCGCCGGGAGAATTGCTGGAGCTGGCCCACCAAGCCCAAGTGGCCCTCAGCAACGCCGGCCAAGCCCTGGAACACATGGAACAGCGACTGCACAGCGTCCGCCACATCCTGGATGAGGTTGTGCAGTTGTCCCAACAGGCGGTCAACCGGCTGGGAGTTGCCTTGTCCATGCCAGAGCTACTGCACATTGCCCAATCTTCAGAAGTGCGCGCCTATGCTTTGCAACTGTTAACCGCTCTGCATGCTCACAAAGAGGCGATTGATGCTCGTTTGCAAAAGGTTTTGCTGGGCTGGCAATTGCAGCGGGTGGGTCGGATCGAACGCGATATCCTGCGCCTGGCGGTGGTGGAAATGGAGATCCTGGCCAGCAGCCCCGTTAAGGTCGCCATCAACGAAGCCGTAGAATTGGCCAAAAAATACGGGGATCCGGAGGCCGCCGCTTTCGTCAACGGCGTGCTGCGACGAGTGGTGGACAACCCGGTGGAGACCCACGGGGGCCCTGCTGCCGGTTCGGCGGGCTGAGCAGATCACGGGGGATCTTCCTTGCCAGGGTAAAAGTCGGGATCCATCACCTGCTCTAATGTGTAGGGACACTGGGCCGGCAGATCTGTCTCAGACAGGGGCGTTTCTCTCACCACCACCAGGATCCCGTCCTGATGAGCCTCTTGCAGGGCTGCCGAAAGATCGGGCTTGAGGCTGGGATTGTCCCTGAGCAACCGCTGGATCTGGCGGCGTTGTTCGGTGATCGTTGCCCGCCAACCTTTGCCTCGCAGGTGGGGCTGGAATTGCCACTTCAGCAGATGTCCTACCAGGATCCCCAGCCGGTTCAGCAATTCCCGGCGTTCTTGCCTGCCCAAAGCCTCGATTTCCTCCACCAAGTTGGCGATATCCAGTTGCTCCCACTGCCCCGCTCTCAGCAGTGCAGCTTGCTGTTGCGTCCAGGCATAGAAGTCGGACTCGTAAAGTTGCATGCTTGATTACCTAAGCGGACACCGACCCAAGAACTTCTACTGGCTCCTTGCCCCCCTCCAACTCGACATCGGCTCAGGGTAGGTTGGAACCGAATAATGATCGGGGGAAGAGGGTTTTGCTTGTCTGGTGTCAAGAAGCGGGCGATGAGACTCGAACTCACGACATCCAGCTTGGGAAGCTAGCGTTCTACCACTGAACTACGCCCGCACAGGACTGGGCCCGGCATCCTGAAGCCCTGTCCTTTCTAGTCTATCATCATCTTTCACGTGGGATCCCTGATACAACTGAGGCAGCATTCTGTCTGCAACCTATGTCCAGCATCCTCTTGCTCTCCGGTAGTCCCAGCGCTCCTTCTCGCTCGGAAGCCATTTTGCATCATGCTGCCGCGATCCTGTCGGATTTGGGGTTGACCACTCAGTTGGTTTCGGTGCGGGACTTGCCGCCAGAGGATCTGGCGCTGGCCAAGTTCGATAGCCCTCAACTCAGGGAGATCCAGCAAAAGGTGGCCCAAGCTGCCGGGATCGTCATCTCTGCTCCCGTTTACAAAGCCTCTTATCCAGGCGTGTTGAAGGCGCTGCTGGATTTGCTGGATCAAGACGCCTTTACCGGTAAAGTGATTCTCCCCATCGCCACCGGGGGAACCCTGGCCCATCTGCTGGCCATCGACTTTGCGATGAAACCTGTGTTGTCGGTGATGGGGGCCACCCATATTTTGAGAGGGGTTTACATCTTAAGTTCTCAAATTCAGTTTGATGCTGCCGGAACACTCCAGCTAGAGGCCGACATCGAGGAACGTCTGCAAGCCGGGATCCGCGCACTTGCCCAGGCGGTGAAATAATGGTCAACATTCCTGGAGAGAGCAGAGACGTCTGGGCCTGGCGACTGGATTTGGCAATGGCAGCGGTGCCGAGACAGAGTGCGCTAGGATGGGGCTTTAGGCGATAATGGCTTTGGCAACTTGCCCTACGGGGATCCTCTGCGATGGAAGCATTTTTTGAGTTTCTCTGGTCGGCCTCGGCCATCTTGCTGGTGATCTTGGTGCTGCTGCACAGCCCCAAGGGCGATGGGTTGGCGGGCATTGGTGGGCAGGCCCAGTTGTTCTCCAGCTCCAAAAGTGCCGAGCAAAACCTCAACCGCATCACCTGGACGGTGGCTACCCTTTTCCTCTCCATCAGCGTGGTGTTGGGCGCAGGTTGGCTTTCGGCAGCCACAGGGCCATAGGGATCTTTTTCCGTGTTGGCCATTTACCTGCATGGATTTGGCTCTGGGCCCCAGTCGGCCAAGGCAACTTTTTTTCGGCAGCGGCTGCAGCAGGTGGGGATCCCCCTTCAGGTGCCCGATCTGAACCAGGGCAATTTTGCCCAGCTCACCTTGACCCGCCAGATCCGGCAGGTTGGCGACCAGCTTGCCGAGATGAACTACCCTCCTGTCACCCTCATCGGCTCTAGTTTGGGGGGTTTGGTGGCCGCCTGGGTTGCCGAACAGCACCCTTGTGTGCAGCGCCTGGTGCTCTTGGCGCCGGCTTTCGGCTTTTTGGGCCATTGGCTGCCGCGGCTGGGGGCGGAGGCGGTGGAGACCTGGCAACGCACCGGACAACTCACGGTGTTTCACTATGGAGAAGGGCGCCCGCTGCCTTTGGAATACGGTTTTGTCACCGATGCCCAACGCTACCCAGATGGGGCATTACGACGGCCGGTGCCCACCCTGATTGTGCATGGGATCCAAGACGAAACCATTCCCATCCAAGCCAGCCGAGACTACGTGGCCCGTCGCCCCTGGGCCCAACTGGTGGCAGTGGAGAGCGACCACGCCCTGACCGATGTGTTGGAGCTCAGTTGGCCGGCTATCAGCCGCTTCTGTGGCTGGGTGACGGGGTAGTGTTGCCGGTCAGGCAGTGTAGTAGGCAGTGCCTTTATTGACGAAGTCCAGCGTATAGGCAGCCCGGTAGTTGATGGTTGGCTCAAACACGCCCGCCACCGTCATGCTGTCGAAGAAGTCTTGCCAGCGTTGGTCGGTCATGGCGCCAATGCCTTTTTCCAGCGCATCGCCGGACAAGATGATGCCGTACTCCTGCAACTTCTCGAAGCTGTAGGCCAATTGGGCATCGGTCATTTCCGGGTTGTCCTGCTGGATCAAGCGATACGCCGGACGGGGATCCTCTAGGAAGCTGTACCAGCCCTTGATCGAGGCATCCACAAATCGCTCCACCAAGTCGGGCCGGGTCTCCACCAGTTGCCGACGGGTTTCGATGGTGGTGGCGTAGGGTTTGTAGCCCAAATCCGCCAGGAGGAAGACCACCGGCTCGAATCCCCCTTCCTGCCGGATGGCAAAAGGCTCGGAAGTCAGGTAGCCCTGCTGAGCTGAGCTGGGATCCGCCAAAAAGGGGCCGGGGTTGAAGTTGTAGGGGCGAACCTGATCGTCGGTGAAGCCAAAACGCGCCTTCAAGTAGGGCCAGTAGGTGACAAGTCCCCCTTTCGAGACAAAAATAGGGCGGCCCTTGAGCTCCTCAAAGCGCTGGGTGCCGGGGTGGGCCATGAGGATCTGCGGGTCTTTTTGGAAAATGGCTGCCACACACACCAGGGGGATCCCTTCTCGCACGGCACTGATCACCCCTACGCTTCCCCCCATGGCAAATTCGGCAGCTCCACCGGCCAAAACCTGGGTGATGTTGATGCCGGGGCCACCCATCTTGATGGTGACATCCAGGCCATGCTCGCGGTAGATGCCGGTCGCCACCGCCTGATAAAAGCCGCCGTGTTCCGCCTGGGCATACCAGTTGGTGGCGTAGGAAACGCGCTCCAGGCCGGATCCCTGAGCCACGATCAGGGTGGGAGAGGGCTTGCGCCGAGCTTGGGCACCCCCCGCCGCCAACAGGCCGCCCCCAAGGGCTGCGGCCCCTACCTTGAGAAGTTGACGGCGGCTCAGAGCCTTGGTGGTCGATTCAGAGGGCCGAGACGAAACCATGAGCCATTCTCCCTAACCTGCTTTTTACAGGATACTAAGGTGGCCAAAGACGCATGTAAACAGCGACACCCTAGCAAACCCAAAACGCTTGGGCAGATCAGTATCTCCGGCTACCGGCATTTGCAGACGAGATCCAGTGGCATGCGGTTCCATTCATTGGAGTGCTTGCTTTCTGCCGAGGTAACCCGCTATGCTACCGCCCAGATTGAGGCGTCCTCTGGTGGCAAGTCAGCAGCTTCGTGTTTACGTACCTCCTCACCCGCTCATCAAGCACTGGCTAACTGTGGCTCGGGATGTGGAGACGCCCATGCCCCTGTTTCGCACGGCCATGTCGGAGCTGGGCCGTTGGCTGACCTATGAGGCGATGCGGGAGTGGATCCCCACCCAGACTGTGCGGGTGCAAACGCCCTTGGAACCCGTTGTCGCAGAGGTCATCGCGCCGGATACCCTGCTGGGCATTGTGCCGGTGTTGCGGGCCGGCTTGGCGATGCTGGAAGGTTGTCAGGCCCTTTTGCCGCAGGCACGGATTTTTCACGTCGGCATGGTACGGGACGAGGAAACGCTGCAGGCCAGTTGCTACCTCAATCGCCTTCCCGAGCGGATCCCCGCCCAGATGCGCATCCTCATTCCCGAGCCGATGTTGGCCACCGGGGGCACGCTGCTCTGGGTTTTGGATGAGCTGAAAAAACGGGGGTCCGATCTCAGCTTGGTCAGGATTGTCAGCGTCTTGGCAGCGCCTCCGGGGTTACAGCGGCTGGGATCCCACTACCCCATGGTGCAAATTTTCTGCGCCATGATCGACGAGCGGTTGAACGACCGAGGGTTTATCCTGCCTGGGCTGGGGGATGCAGGGGATCGCGCCTTCGGCACAGGACACTAGCCACGCTTACAGTGCGGGGCTTCCCGCCGCCCTTGAACCTACCCTAGAGGGTCATTTTGGCGGTTTGGGTTGCTCAACCTGTTGGATCATGGGTAATGTTGGCGCTTTGGGCATCCCGGTCGATTGGCCTGCTTGGACTTCTGAGGGTGCCGGCGCCTTTTCCCCTCCTGCGCCTATGCGACTTGTCCTGACCAGTTTGGATGGCAGCTTGCTGGATCTGGAATCCAACAGTTATGGTGCTGCCCGACAAGCCTTGGCTGCTCTGGAGCGCCGCTCCATTCCCTTGGTGCTCTACAGCCTGCGCACCCGCGCTCAACTGGAACATGTGCGGCGGCAGTTGCACTTGGAGCATCCGTTCATCTGTGAGGACGGATCCGCCGTTTACGTTCCCGAGCATTATTTCCCGGCGGGCATTTTGGACGAACGCTGGCAACACCGTCCTCCCTACTATGTGTATGCTCTGGGACTGCCCTATGCCCGCTTGCGCAGCATCCTGCAGCAGGTGCGTCAAGATTCCCGCTTGGATTTGATCGGGTTTGGAGATTGGACTGCCTCTGAGCTGGCGGCTGCCGCCGGGATCCCTTTGGAAGAGGCAGAGCGAGCGCAGCAGCGGGAGTACAGCGAGATTTTCAGCTATTCCGGGGATCCCGAAACCCTGCGAGAAGCCTTTGCCCAGCAAGAAGCTAACCTCACCCAACATCTGCTGCGGGTACGTCAGCTTCATTTCTCCAGCCTACCGCAATGGTATCTGACCGGATGGGTGCAGCCGGTTACAGAGCCCCATTTCTCGCCGGGGGAAGAGGCGGTACGGCGGCTGCTGGATTGCTACCAACGGCATTTGGGCCCTGTTCAGGCTTTGGGCATTGGCTGTTCCCCGCCCGATGTGGCCTTTTTGCGATGGGCAGAACGAAAAGTGGTGCTTCCCAGCCCAATTGCGGATAGCCTCTGGAATGAGGCCCTGCCCCAATGGCAGTTGGCTCAGCTCCCTGGCCCAGAGGGGTGGAACGAAGTGGTGTTGACGTGGTTGGAGGAAACAGATCATGGTGGTGAATAAACAGCAGCCCGGTCATCCGGCTATCCCCCTGAGCCTAAGAGCGGTGGGATGCCTGCTGAGTTGGGCGATGGCAATGCCTGCCCATGCGCAACCGCCCATGACCCTGCTGACAGGGGAGCCGACGGTCGCCCAACTGAAGGAAGACGGAGCCCGCTATCTGCAGATGGGCTTTCATACCTTGGCCGTCAACGCCTACCGGAGCGCGATTGAACTGGAAGAAAAAACCTTGGTGCTCCCCAGCGAACGGGATCCAGACGTGCCGTTTAACCTCGGCTTGATCTATGCCCGTCAGGGCAAGCTGGCGGAAGCGCGCGCCGCTTTTCAACGCTCGGTGGAGGTGGATCCCAGTAGTTTTAAAGCCCGCTATCAACTGGCTTTGGTGGATCTCAAACTGGGGAACCTGGTCGCAGCCAAAGAGCAGCTCACCCTCCTGGCCCAGGCCGCCAGCAACAATCCCGAAACCCACCGCCATCTTCAATCTCTACTGGCCCCCCTGGAGTCTGTTCCCTTGCCCGGCCAACCCCCGGCTCGCCCTCCAGCCGTTGAGTCGGAAGCGGCCCAGCTCTTGCCCGAACCCCAGAAAACAGAAACAGCCACCCTGCCCACCGCAACGGAGACACAATTGCCGGAGAAGGAGAAACCTCGCTCGGCTCTGCAGCGGCTACGCCAACGGGAGCTGGACTAGCTCCCTCACCGACAGCCGATCGCGCCTGGCAGTCTTCTGAAGGCATGGGGCCAGCTACCAGGGATCCCGCTTGGGCTAAACGCCTCCCTTTTTGGACGCCGACTGAGGATCTTGGGTGCCTTTGGTGGTGAACACCGTGGTGAACATCATCAGCATGCCTCCCACCCAGATCAGCAGGGCCAATCCTCCGAACAGCCAATTCAGCCAAGTTTGGACTTCCATAGAGCTCTCCAGACTGCACAGGTAGCTCTGATCCTACCTCTACCCATCTGGAAAACCCTGCCCGGCAGCTATTGATTGGCTCGGTAGAGCAACCCCAGCCCTACGGCCATACAGATTAAGTTGGGCAACCAAGCCGCCACCGCCGGTCCCAGCGTTCCAATTTGTCCCAGAGCTTGGGTGATGAACAACAGCACATAGAAGGCAAAGATAATCAGCACACTGATGCCCAACCCCAACGAGGAACTGGTGCGCTGCGGGCGCAACCCCAAGGGCGACCCAATGAGGGTGAAGGCCAGGCAGGCAAAGGGAATGGCATACTTTTGGTGGAGGCTGACCTGGAGGCGACGCACCCGCTGCAGATCCCCCGAGCTAGCGATGACCTCAATGTAGCGGCGCAGCTCTTGAATGTTCATCTCCTCAGGGCTGCGGATCTCCTGAGCCAGCTCCAGCGGCGCGCGCGGCAGGCGCAGCTCCTGGCGGCTGAAGGTGGCGATGTTGCTGTAGGTGCCGTCGGGCGAGACGATGTAGTTGGTGCCGTCCTCAAACACCCAGAGGTTCTCCTGGGGATCCCAGCGCCCCCGTTGCGCCAGGAGAATTTGGCTGAGAGCCTCGTTGGAAAAATCGAGGACGATTACGCCGCGCATCTGGTTGCCATCGAAGCTGCGGGCGTAGAACTGACGGGTTAGCCCTTGCCGGCGGGAAAAACTGCCGTCCGGCTCCGGCGCAAGGATCTCGCCAAATTCTTGGTAGAGGATATTCTCTCGCCGGAAGTCCGGATCCCGGTTCAAAGCACGGTTTAAAGTCAGGGCCGCCTGGCGGTTGCTCACCGGCACCACCAGCTCGTTGAACAGAAACGTCAACGTCGTCACCAACAGGCTGAGGATGAGAGCTGGCACCACCAGACGGTAGAGGCTCACGCCGCAGCCGCGCAGGGCTGTGATCTCGTTATCGGCAGACAGGCGCCCATAGGCCAGCAACGTCGCCAGCAACATCGACATCGGGAACGTCAAGACGATGATCCCCGGTGCCCGCAGCGCGAACACCTGCAAGGCTGCCGAAATCGATAACCCTGCCTCCACCACCAGGCGCACCAGCTCGAACAGGGATCCCACCGCCATCACCAAGGTTGTGAAAGCTCCCACCCCAAAGAGAAAAGGCAGCAGCATCTCCGAGAGGACATAGCGATCCATCAGGCCCACCGCACAAGCCAGGGAGAACGTGCTCGAGAGCTGACCGACTGAATGGGTGGGGGGTGAATAAAGTTTCACGAAACCAGATCCAGAACAAGCAGTAGGCTGATCCAGCCAGAGCAGCCGGAGGCTGTTAACGACTCTAGACCGGAACGTCGGCAAATGAAAGGTTCATGGCCTCAATCAAACAACTGCTGTCGAGCAAAAGTGAGTCTCAACCTAGAATTGGGCTTGACAGGCTGCTTTCAGAAAGTTGCGAGCATGGCTTCCTCTTCCCCCGATCTCAAAGGTTTGCTGGAAAAACTCCTGGAACTGCGGCAACAAGTTGTACAGGGATCCCAGACCTACTTGGCTGCTTGGGGCTGCTCTGGGGATCCCTCTCCCGCCATGCACAACCTGGCGCGGTATCTGGCTTTGCGGCAACAGGATCTGCGCAGCCTGCAACTGGAGCTGGCCGCCCTGGGGCTGTCGTCGCTGGGGCGATGTGAATCGCGGGTTTTGGAAAGCCTCGATGCGGTAATCGCCATTTTGGCCGCCGCTCAAGGGCTGAGTCATGAAGGACCCAGCTATGAAGCGTTTTACGCCGGGGATGCGGCCCTAGAGCAGCACACCGAGGCTCTTTTTGGCCCTCCCTCCCCCCACCGCCGCGCCCGCATCATGGTGACCTTGCCCAGCGAAGCTGCCGAGCAGCCGGAGCTGCTGCTGGAGTTGTTGCAACGGGGCATGGACGTAGCGCGAATCAACTGCGCCCACGACGATCCCTCGGTGTGGGAGAACATGCTGGCCCACTTGCGCCGGGCCGAAGCCCAGACCCAGCGGCGCTGCAAGATTTTGTTCGACCTGGCCGGCCCCAAGATCCGCACCGGCCCGGTGGTTATGCCTCCGGGCAAAGCCAAGGTGTACCGTGGGGATCGCATCCTGCTCACGGCAGCCATGCCGCCGGTCAACTCTGACATCTCCTGCCAGGTGGCTTGCACCCTGCCGGAGATTTTGGCAAACCTGCAGGTGGGGACAACCGTCTGGATCGACGACGGCAAGATTGGCGCCCGCGTAGTGGGGATCGAGCCGGCAGGCGTGGTGCTGGAGGTGGACAAAGTTGCTCCCCAGGGCAAGAAGTTGCGAGCCGAAAAAGGCCTCAATTTCCCCGATAGCCAGCTGCAGATCCGCCCCCTCAGCGAGAAAGACTGCCAAGACCTGGATTTTGTGGTGCAGCATGCCGACTTGGTGGGTTATTCCTTTGTCCAGCAGCCGGCGGATTTGCAGTTGCTGTTTTCCGAGCTGGAGCGGCGGCAGGCCCGGCCCGACTTGGGGTTGATCCTCAAAATCGAAACCCGACAGGCGGTGAAAAATCTGCCAGCTCTCATCGCGACGGCTGCTGATAGGCCGCTGGGGGTGATGATTGCCCGGGGAGATCTGGCCGTGGAGATCGGTTGGCTGCGCTTGGGCGAGATCCAAGAAGAACTGCTGTGGATTTGCGAGGCCGCCCATGTGCCGGTGGTGTGGGCTACGCAGGTGCTGGATCAGCTCACCAAAGAGGGCCTGCCCTCGCGGCCCGAGCTTTCCGATGCGGTGATGTCCGCCCGCGCCGAATGCGTGATGCTCAACAAAGGCCCCTATCTGCTGGAGGCGGTCGCCCTTCTTGACGAGCTGCTGGCCCGCATGCAAGCCCACCAGCACAAGAAAAGCCAACGCCTGCGGGCTTTGTATTCCTGGCAGTAGAGGAAGCTCGTTAGAGGCGGAACTTCTCCCCCAGGTAATACTTGCGCACCAAGGGATCCGCCGCCAGCTCTGCTGCCGTGCCCTTGGCCAAAATGGCTCCATCGTTGAGAATGTAGGCCCGGTCGGTGATCTCCAGCGTCTCCCGCACGTTGTGGTCGGTAATCAACACGCCGATGCCGCGATGCTTCAGCTTGGCCACCACCTCCTGGATATCCGCCACCGCAATGGGATCCACCCCCGCAAACGGCTCATCCAGCAGCAGAAATTTCGGCCCGTGGATCCCGGCAGCCAAGGCGCGGGCGATCTCGGCGCGGCGCCGCTCTCCCCCCGAGACCTGCAGGCCCAGGCTGTGGGCCACATGGGCAATGCGGAACTCCTCCAGCAGTTGGTTGAGGCGTTGTTGCCAAAGGCGGCGAGGCACCCGTGTCTGCTCCATGATCAGAAGCAAGTTGTCTTGGATGCTGAGGCGACGAAAGATGCTCGGCTCCTGGGCCAGATAGCCGATCCCCAACTGGGCCCGGCGGTGCATCGGTAGGTGAGTAATATCTTGGTCATCCAGCCAGACATGGCCTCGGTTGGGCTGGATCAGGCCGGTCATGATGTAGAAGGTGGTGGTTTTCCCTGCCCCATTGGGCCCCAGCAGCCCAACAATCTCTCCCTGCTGAATGTGCAAGCTGACGTCGCTCACCACCTCACGGCGGCCATAGCGCTTACAGATGTTTTCTAGGTAGATCTGCATAGGGCCGGCACAGAGTTGCTGATCAAGGCTTCCTATCCAATGCTTACGACAGCCTGTCACCCAGATAGGGATCCCGGCTGCCGTGGCACACCAGGTGCTCTCTTGAGGATGCCCCAAACCTGGTCCACAATCCAGGGGAGTGCAGGCAGTAATGGTTGCCCTCAAGCCAACCGGAGGAATCTTCGATATCCTCCCCACCCCTCAAAATGGGATCGTTATGGGATCTGTGGCCTTGCCATGCTCCGCTGCCCAGCCTGCCATTGGCTAAACCCCGACTCCGATCGTCGCTGTCGCCGCTGTGGACACTTTTTGCGTCGTCGCTCGCTTCCTGTTGCCAGGAGCGGATCCCTGGCTTTCAGCCCGAGAAGGCCGAAAATCCGCTGGGATCGCGTCCTGGCTTCCTCAGCAATACTGGGGGTTTTGGCAGGGTTGGGGCAACTGTCTTGGCATGGGCTGCAGCCGCTGCTGCAAGATCCGCCCCCGCCCGGCGATAGCCCACCAGCTCTAGGGCGATAAGGCCGCAACGTCATCGCAGCTTGAGGGAATTTGTCAATCCGGGAGCCGAGGCAGACCTGTGGAGTGGTCGAAGCCGACGGATGCCACTATCATGTGACCAACCCAGGACAACCCCGCTCTGGCGGATTGTCGCCGTCAACCCTTGATGAGGCTTGGTCACCATGAACTTACATCTTAAAGCTGCCGCCGTTTTAGCGCTGCTGACCACGGCAGCCGTGGCCTCCACTGCCGCCGCCACAACCCCCAACGCCTGCTTCCTGCGCTATCTCATGGCTTCCCGAACCTGTCCCAACTGCCGCCTGGGATCCCTCGAGCTGAGCAACCTGGATCTGGCAGAGGCTAACTTCCAGGGTGCCGACCTGATTGAGGCCAATCTGGAGCGCACCCTCTTGACGGGCGCCGATCTCAGCCAGTCTTACCTGGTGGGGGCCAATTTGCGGCGGGCGCAATTGCGCGGAGCCAACCTGAGTGGCGCCTACCTGGAAGGCGCAGATTTGCGGGGCGCCAACCTGCGAGGGGCCGACCTCTCTTCTGCATTCCTGTACGGCGCCGACTTGCGGGGGGCCGATCTGCGCGAGGCCAATCTGGCTGGGGCTGACCTGCGCTTTGCCCGCACCTGGGGCGCACGCCTGCAGGGCGCCGTTCGGGAATAGCGCAAAAGGCCGAGATCAATTCTCGGCTGGCTCGCCACTGCCCACTTCCCCTCTCCTGCTCCGGGAGAGGGGTCGGGCCCAGTGCGGATGGCGAGACTCGAACTCGCAAGGCAAAGCCACACGCCCCTCAAACGTGCGCGTATACCAATTCCGCCACATCCGCTTCTAAGCCTAACCATCATAGCGGCAGAGGTGTGCAGTTGTTAAGGGCATTGGCCCTTTTGCATCCTGCCGCGGTAAGGTCAATCCTCCGTCCAAAACCGCTCCGAGAGATACTTGTCAGCCCCGTCGCAAAAGATGGTCACCACCACTCCGGAGGAAAGTTGACGGGCCACCTGTAGGGCTGCCACCACATTGGCCCCGGCAGAGATGCCCACCAGCAAGCCTTCTTCTAGGGCCAGGCGCTTGACCATTTTCTGGGCTGCTTCTGTGGAGATCTCGATGTGCTGGTCGGGCAGGGTGGGATCGTAGATCTCGGGCTTGAGGGCGGTGGCCATGTGCTTGAGGCCTTCTAAGCCATGAAAGGGAGAGTCCGGCTGCATGGCAATGATTTGGATATCGGAGCGGCACTCCCGCAGGCGCCGCCCTACCCCCATACAGGTGCCGCTGGTACCCAGCCCGGTTACAAAATGGGTGACCTGCCCCTGGGTTTGCTCCCAGATTTCTACTCCTGTGGTCTCGTAGTGGGCCTGCCAGTTGGCGGGGTTGCTGTATTGGTCGGGGTAGAAATAGAGCTCGGGGTTTTCGGCGTAGAGGGCGCGGGCTTTCTCGATGGCCCCATCGGATCCCAGGGCGGGATCCGTCAAGACCAGATCCACGCCGTAAGCCGCGAGGATCTTCTTGCGCTCCGGGCTGGCGTTGGCTGGCAGGGCCAGCTTGACTTTGTAGCCTAAGGCCGCCCCGATCCAGGCGTAGGCGATGCCGGTGTTGCCGCTGGTGGCATCCAGGATGATCTTGCCGGGGGTGAGCTTGCCCTGGCGTTCGCCGGCGCGAATCATGTTCAGGGCAGGGCGATCTTTGACGGAGCCACCGGGGTTGTACCACTCTGCCTTGCCGTAAACCCGCACCGATTCCGGCAAATCGGCAGCCACTCGCCGCAGGCGGATAAGCGGTGTTCCACCCACCAGCTCAATGGGGCTATCGACGGCAGAAAATAAGGGGCGAGAAGAAAATGCAGTCGGATACAAGGGGGATCCCTCGCTAGACAGGCATTGACTGGACAACCATTGCTCATCTTATCCTGGCCTTTCTCGGCTCTTGAGGGCTTTTTCTGGCCCCTGGCCAGCTTTCCTAAAAACCTGTGGCTAGACTCTAAGATGGGGGTAGCAGGGCAAGAGTTCTGGACAACGGCACGATGCGGAGGGGCATGGCAGAAATCGGCATTGTAACCGCCCAGCAGTTCGACCGCCGACGGGGCCAGATCCACGTCTACGACGGTGAGGGCAAAGGCAAGTCCCAGGCGGCGCTGGGGGTTGTGCTGCGCTCCATTGGTTTGGGGATCGAAAAGGCGGCCCCCAGCCGGGTGTTGTTGGTGCGGTTTCTCAAGGGGCCGGGCCGCACCTACGCCGAGGATGCGGCCATTGCTGCTCTGCAGCGGGGCTTCCCCCATCTCATCGATCAATTGCGCACCGGACGCGGGGAGTTCTTCGGCCCGGACGAGATCACCAAGTTCGACCGTCAGGAGGCCCGCCGCGGCTGGGATGTGGCCAAGGGAGCTTTGGCGTCAGGATTTTACTCGGTGGTGGTGCTGGATGAGCTCAACCCGGTGCTGGATCTGGGCCTGCTGCCGGTGGATGAGGTCGTCAACACCCTCAAGCAAAAGCCGGAGGAGATGGAGGTGATCATCACCGGGCGGGGGGCGCCCAAGGAAATTATCGACCTGGCAGACTTGCACTCGGAAATGCGCAGCCTGCGCCGGGGGGCGGATCCCCAAAACGGCCAGCCCAGCGGCATTGAGATCTACACCGGCAACGGCAAGGGAAAATCCACCAGCGCTCTGGGTCGGGCTCTACAGGCCATCGGGCGCGGCATCAGCAAGGATCTCTCCCACCGCGTGCTGATCATGCAGTGGCTGAAGGGGGGAACGGGCTACACGGAAGATGCGGCCATTCGGGCCTTGCGAGAAAGCTACCCCGACCTGGTGGATCACCAGCGTTGCGGTCGGGATGCGATCGTCTGGCGAGGTAAACAGCAAGAAATCGACTATGTAGAAGCGGAGCGGGGCTGGGAGTTGGCACGGGCAGCTATTGCTTCCGGCCTGTACAAAACCATCATCTTGGATGAGCTGAACCCGACGGTGGATCTGGAGCTGCTGGATGTGGAGCCGATCGTGCAGGCTTTGTTGCGCAAGCCGCGCGATACGGAGATCATCATTACGGGCCGCTGCCATGCCCCCTTGCCCTATTTCGAGCTGGCCTCTGTCCATTCGGAAATGGTGAGCCACAAGCACTATGCCGAGCAGGGAGCCGATCTGCGACGCGGGGTGGACTATTGATGGGATCCTTCGCAGCGTTCTGGCAACCGTTGTCCCCAGCCCTGTCTGTTTTGGCTTGGCCGCCAGACTCCAAGATGCTGGCTCAGTCGTTGCTCAGCCTTTTCCAGACGGAAGTGTGGGTGGAGGGGGGGGAGCGCATTCCCGCCGGCCCGCTGGTGGTGGTGAGCAATCACCGCAGCTTCCTGGATGCGCCGGTGCTGATCGCGGGGTTGGATCGGCCAATTCGCTTTGCCTGTCATTACTACCTGTCTCAGGTGCCGCTGCTGCGGGAGGTGGCCCTGGCACTGGGTTGCCTTCCCCTCAAGCAGGGATCCCGGCAGCAAATCCATTTTTTTCGCCAGGCGCAGGCCACCTTGGCGGCAGGCGTGGGGGTGGGGATCTTTCCGGAAGGCGCGGAGCAGATCACCCGTGCGACCTCGCCTCAGGAGTTGGGGCAGTTTCAGCCGGGCTTTGCCCATCTGGCCTTGGCGGCAACGGTGGATCCCTTGCCGATTCTGCCGGTGGCCGTGTGGGCCCAGGAAGAATGGCGGGGGGTGGATATTCCCATGGCTTTCTTTCGCTGGTTTGACCCCAGCGAGCCCCGCTTTCAACAGGAAGGGGGACATCCGGTGGTGTTGTATCGGCGGGTGGTGCTCAGAGTAGGATCCCCCCTCTGGGTCACTGGGAAGCAGCGCCACCGATCCCGACGCGAACGAATGCAGGTGATTCAAGAGCTAACCGCAGCGGCCCGAGAACAGGTGCAATTGGGATTGGCAGGGAAATGAGAAAGTTGAGTGGCGAGCTGATAACCTCTAGCTTGATCTGCCCGGCAAAGGAGGCAGTTGGTCAGGAGCGGCCTCTGTTGCTGTACCTGCCCGGTATGGATGGCACAGGCGGGTTGTTTTACCGGCAGGCGCGGGCTTTGGAGCGGGAGTTTTGCATTCGCCCCCTGAGCTTGAACCACCCAGAGGCGGGAAATAGCTGGGAGACCCTGGCCGACTGGGTGGGATCCCAGTTGGAAACAGGAGCCTACTTGTGTGGAGAATCTTTTGGGGCCTGCCTAGCCTTGTTGGTGGTTGCCCGCTGGCCGGAACGGTGCCGCGGCCTTGTTTTGGTCAATCCGGCCTCGTCGCTGCGACGTCGGCCCTGGTGGTGGGCGGGGCATTGGCTGCTGCCCTTTTTGCCGCCAGGGCTCTATCACCAATTGTCGGAGCGGGGGCTGGGGTTTTTGGCCGAGCTCAACCAAATCGAGCCGCCGGATCGGGAGCGATTGCGCCAGGCCGTGCACAGCGTCCCGCCAGAGGTGGCTGCCCAGCGCTTGGCCTTGCTGGGATCGTTTGTCGTGGAGGAGCTGCCCCTGGAGTCGATGACCCTGCCGACGTTGCTGGTGGCGGGGGGGCGGGATCGCCTGTTGCCGTCGGTGCAGGAGGTGGGCCAGCTGGCGGAGCGGCTGCCCCGGGCGCAGGTGGAGATCTCGCCCTTGAGCGGCCACGCTTGTCTTCTGGAGCGGCAGATGAACCTGCGGCGTTATTTGCTCAAGCCAGATGGGGTTTTCGCCCCCCTGCTGCTCAATTCTGCTGCGAGCCGTTGAGAATGGAAAGGGCTCCCCACAGATCGGCTATCCGTCCTTGGCAGGAGCGATCTTTTCCTTCTCGATCCAGCCAAAGGGCTTTCAAGCCCGCTGCTTTGGCCCCTTGATAGTCTTCGCGGTGGCTATCGCCGATGTGGCAAGCGGCTGCGGGAGGGATCCCTTGGGCCGCCAGGGCAGCTTGGAAGATGCGGGGATCGGGCTTGGCATAGCCCACCTGGGTGGAAAGGGTGAGGCTGGAAAAGTAGGAACCCAACTGCAACTGCTGTAGCACCCCGGGCAGGCGGCTGTCGAAATTGGAGATCACCCCCAGCCGGATCCCTTCCTGTTGCAGAACCTGTAGAACCGGCAGCGTCTCGGGATAGAGCTCCCAGGGCCCCGCCCCGGCAAAGTACTCGAACAGGTGGGCAAAAAACACCTCAAACTGCCCTTCCCCGAAAGCAGCCAGGGATCCCACTTGGGCGAAGGTCTGGCGCACCACCTGCCGCCACCAGGCCCGCTCCCATTCCTGCAAGACGGATCCCGTCAAGCCTGGGCAGGCCGGAGTTGGAGCCTGGGCAAAAGCTTGGGCAAAGGCGCAATCCAACGCTGGGGGATCCACCCTCACCCCATATTCTGCTGCCACCTGGCTGTAAGCTTGGCCAACGCCGCCCCGCACCCGAAACAGGGTGCCCACCGCATCGAAAAAGAGCACCGTTCCGCAACTCATCATGAGTAGGTATCACCAGTATCACTGCTGGCTCTCATAGCGGTCGTAGGCATCCACAATCCGCTGCACCAATGGGTGACGCACCACATCCCGCTGGTCAAAGTAGCAAAAAGCAACCCCCTCCACCCCCGTCAGGATGCGCTCCGCAGCGGCCAAGCCCGACAGGCGATGCTTGCCCAGATCCGTTTGGGTGAGATCCCCGGTAACCACCATGCGCGACCGGAAGCCCAGCCGCGTGAGGGCCATCTTCATCTGCTCCGGGGTGGTGTTCTGGGCTTCGTCCAAAATGATGAAAGCATTGCTGAGAGTGCGCCCCCGCATGTAAGCCAGGGGCGCCACCTCGATGACCCCTTGTTCCATCAACTGGGGCAGCTTGGCCGGGTCGATAAACTCGAACAGGGCATCGTAGAGGGGCCGCAGATAGGGATCCACCTTTTCCACCAGATCCCCCGGCAAAAAACCCAACTTCTCCCCCGCCTCCACGGCAGGGCGAGTGAGGATCAAACGCTCATATTCCCGGTTTTGCAGGGCAGCAATGGCTACAACAGCGGCCAGATAAGTTTTGCCGGTGCCTGCCGGCCCGATGCCGAAGCAGAGGTCGTGGGCGCGAATGGCTCGCACATACTCCTGCTGGCGGGGCGTTTTGGGCCGGATCAGCTCTCCCTTGCGGGTGCGGGCCAACACACCTGCTTGCGCTTGCTGATAGGCCGCAGCCTCCTGCCCGGAGAGGGCGCGAAAAGCTTGCTCTGCATCGATCACCGTGACAGGGTGTCCAGTTTGCCAAAGCGGCTTCAGCAATTCTAGCCACTGCCGCACCTGCTGCCGCTGCTGAGGGGTGCCTTTCAGGTACAGGTCTTGCCCGCGCAGCGTTACAGAAGCCCCACTGAAGCGACTGATCCACCTCAAGTTGGCCTCCTGAATGCCCGCCAAAGACATGGCCTGTTGAGGATCGGACAGAGAGATAATTTCGAAATCGGTGGGAGCAGAAGTGTCGTGCATGCCGTGGGCGCCGGGCACCCCGCGAGACTGGTAATGGTGATCCTATCAAAAACGGCTGTCAGAACGCTCCGGGTTCGGAGAGCTGCTGCAGAGACCAGATGAGCGCAAGAGTGCTTAACAGGGGCATTGCACAAATTAATGTGTTTTGGAATACGAGTTCCCAGCAGATCTGCGCTGAGTAAGGATCTGGGTTCTGGCTTTGGTCGGCAGTCAAGTCGTGGGGAATTAACAGATTCCTAAGGTTCCCTAAAAAAGTATTGCAAAGGCCTATTTCTCTGGGAATAGCCGCCATCCATCAAGTAAAGTTGACCTATTGACGTAAGGAGCTTGAACCCTCAATCTCTTGCCCGATCGAGCAAGAGCCTGAGGTTTTCAACCCCGATGTCATAGTTCATCTGAGATTCTCCACCAAGCAGCAGGGAGAGGAATAGGTTTGTCTTTAAAACCTTTCCCCGGCTTCATTTTTGGGATCCCTGTAAGCTCTCTACAGATCCTCACTTCGGGAGTCATTTTGAAAAAAAGGAGAGATAGATGTCTACCCAATCTGCGTCTGGTACTCTAGGGTTGCCACAACTGGATTTGACCCAAATTCCACGCCAGATCGCCTGCGATGGCAGCGACTTAGACTGGAGCCAAGCTCAAGTGATCGAAGGCACCCAGCCCCAAGAGGAGAACTTGCAGGGCTGGATGGCTTTCTCTGACCTGCGGGTCAATCAAGAGGCCGGCAATATCCTGCACTGGCAGGGGCGTCCGCTGCGGGCCAGCCGCATCCGCTTTTTCGTGAAAAATGTGGCCTGGCGCTACGGCTTTTCTTTCTCCACCAGCATCCGCTCGCCCCTTGGCAAAGGGATCCCGACCCCGCCGGAGTGGCGCTACCCCGGTCTTTGCCGCTACGGGCTTGTGGTGTTCCAGCCCAACGCCCAACTGGTGGCCCATCAGGTTTGGGAATCCTCGCCGGAGCAGCCCCAAGAGGTAGATCTGGATCCCAACTTGGATATTGCCTTCAACGTCAACGATGCCAAGGGCAGCTACGGCGACAACAGCGGCAGCTTCGATATCTACGTGCAGGTGGTGAGCTAGGGCCGCCCAAGCCCAGGGGTTACCTCCAGGAGGGATCCCGACCATTCGCGACAGCGGGACGGAGTTCTTGCAGGCCCAGTTGCCGGGCGGGATCCCATCTTCTACAATAGGTGAGCTGGCGGCTGGATCCCAACGGAGGGTGTCTCTGCCGCTTTGGAGAGGTGGCTGAGTGGTCGAAAGCGGCTTCCTGCTAAGAAGTTACGGGGCCCAAAAGCTCCGTCGAGGGTTCGAATCCCTCCCTCTCCGTTTCTGCAGTTGACCCTTGGCGGCGGTTTCACTGCTTTTTGGGTGTTTATGTGGCAAGCGTGGCTGCTGAGTCAGTGGGGAGTGGCGCTCTGGCTCAACCTGGCCTTGGTGGCGCTGGCTCTGCTGATCCCGCAAAGGGCGTTGACGCGGGCTGGGGTTCTCCATGCAGGCTTGCTTGGCCTGCTGGTGTGGGGGGGCCTGGGGTGGCGGGGTTACCTAGCAGTAGCCGCCTATTTTTTAGTCGGCACCGCCGTCACCCGGCTGGGGATCCGGCGCAAGCAGGCGCAGGGGATCGCCGAAAAGCGAGAGGGGGCGCGAGGGCCGGAAAATGTCTGGGGATCCGCTTTGACCGGGGCAGTATGCGCGGTGGGCTACACTTTCTTGCCGCATCCGCTGTGGTGGTTGGGGTATGGTGCCAGCTTTGCAGCGAAATTGGCCGATACCGTCAGCAGCGAGGTGGGGAAAGCCTACGGACGCCAGACCTTTTTGATCACCACCTTCCAATCCGTGCCGGCGGGCACAGAAGGAGCCGTGAGCCTGGAGGGATCCCTGGCAGGGGTGGCGGCAGCGGTAGGGATGGCCACCTTGGCTTGGGGGATCGGTGGGGAGTGGGTAAGAGGAGACCCGTTTTGGCTGGGCATTTGCTGTCTGGCCGGGATCCTGGCCACCTTGGCAGAAAGCTGGATGGGGGTGGTGTTGCAACCCCGCCTGGCCTGGATGAGCAACGAAGTGGTGAACGGCATTCAAACAGCCCTAGCAGCTCTCCTGGCCGTGGGATTGGGAGCGCTTTTGGGGATCGGATCCTAAAAAGGGGCCCCTCACCCCCAACCTCTCTCCCTGAGGGATGGCCCTCACCCCCAACCTCTCTCCCTGAGGGATGGCCCTCACCCCCAGCCCCTCTCCCTGAGGGATGGCCCTCACCCCCAGCCCCTCTCCCTGAG